>CAYTND010000358.1:0-3086 GCA_964438965.1 uncultured Pirellulales bacterium | reverse complement strand
GCTGTGGTTGTGCCATCGGCGGCAGCGGTGTATGTGCTGGCCGCAAAATTCCTCCATATCGAAATGCTTTCTTTATTCACCGGCCGCAGGTCGCCGCAGAAGTGAATCGCAAAATCTTTTTTTCTGGGAAATACTTTAATTTGACACACAAGAATTCAAGTGATACGAAAACGCTTAAACTATCTGTTTGTCGTTATATCTAAATATCTAAAGCAAAAATGGCAATTGTCCGAAGTATATTAATACCCGCCGATTTGCATCGCTCGAACCTGCGGTTACACGAGTGCAGGCGCAAAATCGAAGCAGCGGGTACGTTTTTTTTGTCCCGCACCAATTAGGCGTGAGCTTAAGCTCAATTGGTGTGGGATTAATGGAGAAATAAATGCGTAAGAGAGCGTCTTTTTTAGACTTCGGCAAGCTTAGTCGAGTCGTTTTTTTGGCGCTTCTTTTCTTTTGCTGTTCTACTTCGGCATCGTCTGTCAGCCAAAAGTTTTATGAGATAGCCCACGAACTAACTAACTCTGAAGATGTTAGAGAACCACAGGTTAAACAAGCGATGGTATTCTTAACTGCTGCGATGGAGCTCGACAACAACGCCGGGGATGCTCGTCTATTACTGATTAAGCTTGCCTGCCGGGACCCGGCCGGGCTGCGGCGGGCTGCGCCCCGACGAGAGCAGGACTATTCCAATCTGGTGTATAATTTACTTATGGATTATGTAGATGAGTCCGCTGACGTTGAGGTGGCAAAAAAAGCTGTCGTGTATTTACTGGCCCACCTGGACACCCGTGAGCAGCGGGAGAAGCTCCTTGAGCAGATGTTGGGGACTCTGGGCGGTAAGAACGCTGTTTTCGGTTCCGAGCTGTCCACCTTGCTTGGCCTGTTAAAAACTGAAAAGGCGGATTTGGAAGCTGCTGAATTTTATCTTATGCAGGCTTACAAAAGGAATAGATACAACAAGTTGGCCTTTGCAAAGCTGGCGGAACTTAAGCCTGGGCGGGTTGGGCCGGCAATATATCTTGAACGGCTAAGATTGGCATTGCGTGAGAACCCATCGGATATCGAAGCTGCCCTTGCCTTTGCGCAAAACGCTGAACGGCTGCAACTTTACGAGACAGCCGCTGCCGTTTATGAATACTGTGCCGATTTGTTTACTTATCTTTACCCGTCCGAAGCCCTTCCTGCCCACATTTATCTGCCCTGGGCGATTAGCAGCTACAACACGCAGCGAAATCAGCCCAAATGCCTCCAAATTGCCCAGCGTATCCGGCAAGACGGCCGATTTGACCTGCGCGTAGAGGCCATTGCCGGCAAAGCAGCGACGAAAATCGGCAACGGCGAACTGGCAACGCAGATATTCCAGGCCGCTGAAAAAAAAGCCCTACGAGCGACGAGCGACGAGCAACGAGCGATGGGACTTGCCTGGTTTTATTGTTTTGTTCTGCCGTTTCCGGACAAAGCATTAGACTGGGCTCACAAAGCCTACAAAACTGAGCCTAATTCACCCGCGGCAGCCGCTATTTTGGCTTATGCGCTTGTGATGAATAATCAGACGGAATGGGCCAAGCCTATTATCAACAATTATGAGCGTAACCAAATCGCAGATTTAACACTGGCTCAGATTCAACTGGCGGAAGGACAAAAGGATTCGGCAATCGAAACTCTAAAGACCGCAATCGCCAAAGACCCCGGCTCGTTCGCAGCCGAACGTGCTAAAGAAATTCTGGCCCAACAGGGCGAAAAATATGCCCCGCCGATTGACCCTGATGCCGTTTTAACTATGTTGAAGAATGTCTTTGGGCAAACACTCGTTCCCGTATTTACTCCTCCGGAGCGGATATTCTCTGTCCAGCTTAATATTCGGGGGGACCCCGCAAGGCGGAAACCCGGCAATGAGTTCCCATACGGTGAGCGATTCAGCGGCACTGTTGCACTAATAAATAACTCCGCCGAGCCTCTTGTAATTAGCGATGATGCCTTATTTAAGGGCAATATCAGGATTGACGCCGATATTAGTGGGGACCTCAACAAAAAGATACCGAACCTGGTCTCTGCAAAGATTCGGACGGCCTTGCTCATCGAGCCTGGCCGCAGTATCCTCATTCCTGTACGGCTTATTACGGGCGAACTTAGAGAAACGCTTCTTACCTATCCGCAGGCATCTTTGGACATAAATTTTACGCTCTATCTCGACCCGGTAACCACCGATGAGGGCAGGATTGCCAACAGACTCACTTATATTAAGCCGGCCAGGGTGCGCATAAAACGTCCGGGCGTTAAACTTACCGGTAAATATCTGAGAAGCCGGTTTGATTTAATCTCAAAAGGCAACATCGCCCAAAAAATCAAAACCGCCCAGCTTTTCACCGGCCTCTTAAGAGAGCAGCAGGTGATGTTGAATAAGCCGCTTTACAGATTTTTGTATGCCGATTGGATGCAGCCTTTATTAAGGTCCGCACTATCCGAATTGTTGCGTAATCCTGCCAACGGCCAGTGGGCCGTTAAGGTGCACACTATGGCTGAGATACTTTCTTTGCCGCTGGATTACGAGATGACAAGTGCGGTGGCAAAGAATCTGGATAATACTAATTGGACGGTTCGTATGATGGCTGTTTATCTGCTGACCACAACTACTGACAGCAACTTCGATAAGGTACTGGACTGGACGGCAAAAAGTGACTCAAGCGAGCTCGTTCGCGATATGGCAATTGCTTTGGGCAGATAGTTCGTTGCTCGTCGCTCGGGCGACGGGGCACGAGTCACACCTTTGGGCTGCTCTGTAAAATTTCCTCAAAAATAGGTTGTAATATCGTCATAATTTTGTAACATTCCGTATTCTATTTAGTAACAAGAATTTTGCAAAAGTTCAATATGTGGTAAGTTCTGAGGTTTTTTGAAAGGGTTGTGTAAATGCCGGCCAAAGTAGATAAGGAAAAATGCACTGGGTGTGAATCATGTGTAGCGGAGTGCCCCAGCGAGGCCATCAGCATGACTTCCGACAAGGCCGTGGTGGACGTCGAAAACTGCGTTGATTGCGGGGTTTGCGTCGATGCCTGTCCTGAGGAAGCAATCGAGATGGATTAAAC
>CAYTND010000357.1:0-3164 GCA_964438965.1 uncultured Pirellulales bacterium | reverse complement strand
TTTCCATATTATATTGTATCTGGTCAAACGGTACGTGCCCGGGACCTTCGACCATAACCTGACAGCCCTTTTCCTGGGCCCTGGCGGTAAGTTCGCCGAGGGTCCTTAATTCTGCGATTTGTGCATCGTCGGTAGCGTCGGCGATTGCGCCGGGCCGAAGACCATCGCCAAGAGAAAAACAAACATCATACTCGGCCAATACGCCACACAAATCATCAAACATTTCGTACAATGGATTTTGTTTGTTGTGATATAGCATCCACTTGGCTAACAGCGCCCCGCCCCGGCTGACGATACCCGCCACCCGATTCTCAAGTAAAGGCAGATGCTCCCTTAAGACGCCGGCGTGAATCGTGAAAAAGTCAACGCCCTGTTTGGCCTGTTTTTCGATTATTTCCAGAATTATTTTGCTGTCTATGTCCTCGACATTTCTGTCCTTTATCATTTCATAGATTGGCACCGTTCCGAAAGGTACGGGGCACTGCGCCAGTAGTTTCTCACGGATTTGGTCAAGGTTGCCGCCGGTGCTCAAATCCATAATCGCATCGGCTCCGGCGGCCAGTGCCGCTTTCATTTTTTCGATTTCACCTTCCACCGAGCAGCGAACGCTGCTTGTGCCGATATTTGCATTTACCTTTGTGGCAAGCACCCGGCCTATACCGGTCGGTGTAAGGCCAGTTTTCAGATGCAGCCTGTTCGCGGGTATTACGAGCCGGCCGGCGGCGATGCTCTGGCGAATAAGTGCAGCATCAACGTTCTCCGCCTCAGCGATAAATTTGACCTCGTCGGCAATCGTCCCTGTTCTCGCGATTTGTAATTGTGTTGCCATTGTTCTTAGGGCCCCGTCAAAACTTCAGTTAAAAACAAAAAAAAACGCTCCTGCTCCGAAGTGATTCACTCTGGGGCTGCCGAGTTTAAATATTAGTCAATCACTTTCCTACGCAGGCATATCATCGGTCCGACGATTATCCTGATCAGGTTCAAAGGGTTTTTTCTCAGGCCCGTTTATCCGCAAGCCACCCCCAGTGAACTGCTTCCATTATAGCTTATTGCTTTCGGCAGTCAAATAAATATTAGCATTCAACCGTGTATGTTAGCCGTTATCTTTCGCGCCGGGACGTCCTTCGACGCCGTTGCAGAAAGACGTGGACGCCTTTTTTGTTTGAAGTAACGATGTCGGGCCTGCCGTCGCCGTTCAGGTCGGTTATCTTGAACTGAGTTCCGACGCCGGAGTCGTCGTCGATTACGTGCATAGTAAACTCGACCTTTCCCTTCTGGGGACGGCGCAGCTCGAACCAATACAGCATAGCGGGGTCTTTTCCTCCGGGGTCCTTGCCCTGGTGTGCGAAGTGACGCTTGCCTGTCACCAAGTCCTTAATACCGTCACCATTGATGTCAACGAGCCGTATTGCGTGCGGCTGGGAGTACTTTTCGGAAATGACGTGCTGCTTGAACGTCGAGCCATCGGCAGGAGCGAGCTGCTCGAACCACCAGATGCCATAATTATGGGCGGAGCTGGTAATTACATCGCTGTCGCCGTCATCATCCACATCATAGACGAGTATATCCGCACAGTCCGGACCGAGATTGGCGGGGTGAAATTTCCAGTCGCTGTCGGTGCGGTCTTTTGGCGCCTGCCACCATCCTTCTTTGATGAGGACATCGTTTCGACCGTCGCCATTGACATCGCCTACGCCCAGGCCGTGGCTGTACTTCTTCGTACCCGGTGCGTCCGGGCCGGCAGCGATAACGTGCATATCCCACAGGCCGTCAAGGTCGTTCGGCACGCTGAACCAGGCCATCAAACCTTTGGGACGAACGGCGAAAACTAATACCGGATTGCCCTTACCCAGCAGGTCAACAAACAACGGCGTCTCGTTGCAGGCGCTATCGACAATAATTCGCTCCTTCCAGTGGCCGGATTTATTCTTCGGGTTTTCGTACCACCGGCACGGCTCGCTTGGCATCCCGATGACAATCGAATCGACCCAGCCGTCACCATTTACATCCTGCGCGAAGTTGGCAAAGGTCTGGCTGTAACCTTTCGAGCCGTCGTACTGGCCAACGGGACGGACTTCGTGCATCTTCCAGTCCGGCGCTGCGTACCATACATCACCGGCGAGGATGTCGGTTTTGCCGTCGTGGTTGACATCTCCTACTGCAACTCCCTCGGCGCGGAAGGTTTTGTCCACAACGATTTTTCTAAATCGCACCTGGCCGACTGCCGCCGAGATGCTGCATAAAAACGTTAGTAGGACTAACAGAAATACCCATTTTGTTTTCATAATGACCTCCAGTTTTGAAATTTGTTGCGAAGTACCTTTATTATAACTTATTGCGTTTAGCGAGCAAACAAATATTTAACCTTTGCGGCTAAGCAGCAAAGGTGAATGTGGACACTTGCGGGTTAATATTCTGGAGCCGGTCTGGGTTACCAGGACATCATCTTCTATTCGCACGCCGAGTTTGCCGGGTACATATATTCCCGGCTCGATTGTAATAACTTCGCCGGCTTTGAGGGTGCCTTTGCCTTTGGCTTTGAGGAAAGGTGATTCGTGAATTTCCAGGCCGAGGCCGTGTCCCGTGCCGTGGCCATAGACGGGCAAATCGTTTTTGTCGATTACCTCCCGGGCAGCGGCATCGACACGGTTAATTTTGACGCCGGCCTTTATCATTTTTATCGCAGCGGCCTGGGCCTGCTCTACAACATCATAAACCTTCTTATAAAAAGTGGTCGGCCAACCAACCACAAAACATCTGGTAATATCGCTGCAATAGCCCTTGTATTTAGCCCCGAAGTCAATCAGGACGGTATCTTTGTGCTTGAGCTTCCTTCTGCTCGGCTGATGATGGGGCCTTGAGGCATTGGGGCCGAAGGCGACAATTGTCTCGAAACTGTTTTTTGCCCCGAGCCTGCGAATTTGAAAATCGAGCATGCCGGCCAATTCGTTCTCGGTTACGCCCGGCTTTATGTGCCGCAGTATCTGTTTAAGGGCTTGAGCTGCTATTGAAGCAGCGTCTTCGATAGCGGTGATTTCGCTGCCGTCTTTACTGCTGCGGACAGTTTCAATAACATTTGCAACCGACCTAAGACGAGCTTTGACGTGTTTTTTCAATGCTTCAAAATCCGCCATATTGATTTTCGTTTATTTAATTACCTTTTA
>CAYTND010000356.1:0-3167 GCA_964438965.1 uncultured Pirellulales bacterium | reverse complement strand
AGCTTGTTTGGCGGTCAGCAGTAAGATTACACGTCATACCAGCAGTTCGGATTTGTTAAAGGGTCGGGCCGAAGGGCTTGTGATTAGCTCGCGAGGAACCATCCGGCTCGGGCGGGCAGCCGAGACGCCGGTCGAGGAAGAGGAATTCGATGACCTTGGAGACGTTTGGTCGATAAACAGTATCGTTGTGAGCGGCGGAACGGTCTATTTCGGCACAAGCCCTAACGGCGGCATTTATAAATACAGCCTGAACAAACTGACAAAGATTTATCCATTAGAAGAAGACAAGATAGAAGAAGACAAGATAGAAGAAGATAAGAGCCGAGCCGAGAAAAAAACAAAGGATGCAAATGAGCCCGACAGCAAAATAGTCGATACTGAGGAGCATCTGTCAAACGAGCATATTTTCGCTATGGCAACCGATATGTCCGGCAGGCTTTTAGCAGGTATAAGCGGCGAAAAAAGCAGACTGTGCCGGTTCGAAGGCGGCAAGATGGAAACTATTTTTGAGCCGAACGACGCCAAATATATCTTCGCGATAACTATTGATTATAGCGGTAATATTTATTTGGGGACCGGGCCGAAAGGCAAGATTTACAGACTCAATTCCCTCGGCAAAAAATCTCAGCTTGTTTACGATAGTCTCGACAAAAACATACTTTCACTTGCGAGCGGGCAGGACGGCTATATCTATGCAGGAAGTGACAGCCGAGGACTCGTATATAAGATAAACCCGCGCACCAAAAAAGCAACGGTTTTATATGACAGCGACCAGCCGGAAATTACCGCCCTATTATTTATGGGGCCGGAAGATACTCCGGATACACTCAGTAGTCTATATGCAGCGGCGACATCTGCCAAGATTGTTCAGGCCCAAACGCAATTTGCCGCCAAACTGCCTTCCGCCGGTCGGCCTGAGACCAAAACGGAAAAAGGCAAAGGCTCCAGCAAGAACGACGGCGGACGTAAACTTACAATTGCAAACTCAAAAAAGGCAGGCAATAGTAAATCCGGCAAGGGACCGCCGTCGGCCCGCAAAGGACCAAAACCGGGTAAAGCCAGTCAAATATACAAGGTAACTAAAGACGGTTTCGTGAACGATATATTCAGCGAGGCTGTTGTCTTCTTCTGCCTGGCAGAAGAGGATGGGAAGCTGCTTGCCGGAACCGGAAACGGCGCACAGCTTTTCAGCATCGACCCGGCCGCCGAGCAGGCATCAGTTATATATGAGGATGAGCAGGCGTCACAAGTAACAGCGATAGCCGTGGCCGGTGATGATGTGTATCTCGGAACAGCAAATCCTGCGAAGTTAATAAAGTTGGGGTCCGGCTTCGCTTCGGAGGGAACTTATACTTCTGACCTTATCGACGCCGGTCAGCCGGCAAAGTGGGGTAAGCTGCAGCTCGAAGCAGATATTCCGCGAGGATGCACGGTCCAGATGGCTTGCCGCAGCGGAAACGTCAAGGATGTAAACGACCCGACTTTTTCAGAATGGACTGAACTGGTGGAAGTCGCCGAGCCGATACAGCTTAGCTGTCCTTTAGGGCGGTTCTGTCAGTATAAACTTGTGCTGCAAAGCGAAGACGGTGACAAAAGCCCGCTTATAAGAGAGATTGCCGTTGCCAGCACTGTGCCGAATCTGGCGCCGAAGGTCGAATCAGTAACTGTTGCTCGAGTTTCAACGGCCAGCAAGAAGGGATTTTTCAAAATCAGCTACAAGACCAAAGACGACAACGGTGATAAGCTGATTTATAAAATAGATTTCCGGAAACTCGCCAGAACAAACTGGATTGAGCTGAAAGACAAGCTCAATGCCGCCAGCTTTGAGTGGGACGCAAAGACCGTTGAAGACGGTCGATATGAGGTCAGAGTAACCGCAAGCGACGAGAGAAACAATACCACTTCAACAAAATTGACCGGCAGCAGGATAAGCGACCCGGTGGTAGTTGATAACACCGGGCCGGTTGTTAAGAACATAACGACATCCGCACTTAAAAACAATGGACAGTACAGGGTTTTCGAGATTGAGGTTCAGGATGAGCTCAGCGCGATTGGGAAACTGGAATATACAATAGACAGCAACGCCGACTGGATAGGTACAGTGCCGGACGATTTGGTTTACGATACTACGGATGAGAATTTCACCATCAAAATAGATGCGAAAAAAGATTTGCCCAAAGGCGACCATGTACTGACAATTAAAGTCAGCGATGCCCTCGGCAATACAACGTATAAGACCTTTGAGGTCAATATATAAGTGAACTAAAGTGCCTAAAGTGTAAAGTGCCTAAAGTTGTGGATTATTTTCTAACTTTAGCTCACTTTAGGCACTTTAGACACTCCTAACTTTAGGCACTTTACACTTTTCAATGCGATATATCGAATTTAAAGAAATCGCTGAGACGGTCGAATCACTTTGTATATCAGCCGGCTATGAGCTGCCTGAGGATGTTTTAGCTGCTCTTGAAGAAGCGGCACGGAAAGAATCCAACCCGGGGGCTGTAAAAATACTGGAACAACTCATCGATAATGCCCGCATAGCAGCAGACGAAAAGATACCTTTATGCCAGGATACGGGACTTGCGGTGGTCTTTGTGGAGCAGGGTTCCGGAGTGGCGGTCAACTCCCCTACCGATGATACCCAGGCGACATTGTTCGATGCAATCAACGCAGGTGTCGCAGCAGGCTATGAGAAAGGTCATCTGCGAAAAAGCGTTGTAGCCGACCCTTTAAATAAACGCAGGAATACCGGCTCAAATACTCCTGCTATAATTCATCAACAAATTGTGCCGGGCGAGAAGTTAAAGCTGACCGTTATGACCAAAGGCGGCGGGTGTGAGAATAAGAGTCAATTCAGGATGTTCATGCCCACGGCAGAGAAAAAAGAAATAATTGATTGGATTGTTGATGTTGTCGGCTCTGCCGGTGCCGACGCATGTCCGCCATTTGTGGTGGGGATAGGGATTGGGGGCGATTTTGAGCTAAGCTGTCTGCTGAGCAAAAAGGCCCTGTGCCGGAATCTGGACCGGAAAAACAGTGATGAGTTTTACGCTGAGCTTGAAGTGGAACTGCTTTCGAGAATCAATGCGCTCGGCTTAGGCCCACAGGGACTTGGCGGCGATACAACCGCTTTGGCTGTTCTTATCGAGACGGCTGCGTGTCATATC
>CAYTND010000355.1:0-3185 GCA_964438965.1 uncultured Pirellulales bacterium | reverse complement strand
AGCAGGGGTCCAGAGCGAAAAAGCTGGATTCCCGCTTTCGCGGGAATGACAAATACTGTTTCCGCAACAGGAAATAGTTAGTTGGAAGGCGTAGGGTGAGCTTTAGCCCACCAAACAGAGTCTTGGTGGGGCAAGCCCCACCCTACGGCTAAAAACTACGAACCTAAAATTATTTGCGTTCTCTATGACCCGACTCAAAATTCAAAACTTGAAACTCAAAAGTGTCATTCGCTGGCTTGTGGAAGTATTGATTCTGGCCGCTCTTCTATGGCTTTTTTTCATTCTTGCAGGCCGAGCTTTGTGCCATGTCGCCTTAGGACAGATTGCCGAGCTGACCAACACAAAGATAAAAACCGAATCGGTCAATTTCCACACCAACGGCTCGGTCCTCATCAAAAAACTTGTAATCAGTCCCTACGAAAAGCAAAGTGGCGATGAGGTCATACTCCAGGCAGAAACAGTATATGCCCGCTTTAGTCTAAGCAGCCTATTGTTACTTCGGCCCCGGCTGAAAGTTATAGATGTCAATGATTTTGTCTTCAACGCCCAATATGATATAGATACGGGCTGGTGGAATTTATCGGCCCTTAAAATCAAGGCTCCTAAAGGCACGTCCGGCAAAATGCCACGTATTCATCTCGAAGCGGGAACACTGCAATATAGCAAGATTTCAAACGGGGAGGTGAAAGTTGCTATATCAGTACCTCTTAATGCGAGATTTGGGTTCGATGCGGAAACACAAAAAGGCTACAGCTTTGATATAACGACATCCACAATGGTTTCCGGTTATGGCAAAAGCCGGCTGACCGGCTTTTGGAAGCCGGGCACCGTTACGATTGCAGGCGGAATTTCATCCGTGGATGTACCTGAACTTGAGATGGCATGGATAATAGACACCTTAGCCGCCGAGTTAAAGTATGACCCGGACAACACCTTCTCGCTGAAGCTAAGGATAAAGGATTTGCGTTCTAAACGCAGTCCGGCGCTGGACAAATTTGCATTGCTCGGGCCGGCATTTTTGGAAAGTTCCAGCCCATTTGCCGCTTTGCAAAAATTCTTCAACCAATACCAGCCGTATGGACGAATAGATATTGACCTTAACGCATCAGGCAATTTAAACCGGCTAAGCGAAAGTACGTTGTCAGGAAAAGTTTATTGTAAGGATGTTGCGTTTTGCAACTACAAGTTCCCGTACACAATAGAGCATTTGGTTGGCCAGATAGATTTTACCAAAAATAGCGTGGCACTAAACAATCTGAACGGTAAGCACGGCGACGTTGAGCTTTTCTTTAACGGCTGGAGCCGGGACTTCGGGCCAAATTGGAAGTACCAAATCCGGGTTACGAGCGACAACGTCGCTTTAGTTCATGACCTGTATGATGTACTAAACACAACGCAGAAAGAATCGTGGTCTGCTTTCTCACCGACCGGGTTTGCAGCGATAGATTACCGGTTCAGCCGACGGTCACAAACGGACAAGGAAAAAAAATTGACAGTCGAACTGCGCGGCGCAGAAGCTATATATCGGCATTTTCCTTATCCATTAAAAAATCTTACAGGCCGACTCTTTTTCGACCGCGGCAATGTAATCCTTTCGGATGTGGTTTCGCAGGTAAACGAATGCAAAATAACTTTGAATGGCGAAGTAGCAACCGGCAGCACCAATGGCCCGGCATATGATGTCTCGGTCAAAGTGAACAATATTCCCCTTGATTCGGCACTGGAGGCGGCACTGCCGGAAACGCAAAGGAATTTATACAATCGAATCCATCCCACCGGTCTGGCTGATGGCTGGGTAAAGATTTCAGGACGGGATTCCGTCCCCGCGATTTTTACAGCCGATTTGTCTTTCAAAAAAGCTTCTTTGAAGTCCGAGCAATTTTCCTCGCCTGTCTCTGATATATCGGCCAATGCCGTTTTTACGCCTGATTTGATAACTGTCACAAACTTCTCCGGTCGGTACGGCGATGGTTCGGTTTCGTTGACCGGCCGAATTTGGCCGGGCCGGAAGGACCAGGAGTCTCTCTATCGCCTGTCGCTGAATTTTGAGCAGGTGCGATTAAACGATGATTTGTTTAGTTTAGTACCTGAGTCCCTGAGAGAAATCGTTGCCGAATTGAAACCACGGGGCAAACTAAATCTCAGCGCCGATTTGAACAAAGAGAGCCTCACAGACCCTCCTGATTACAGGATAACTATAGGTTGTCTGGGTGACAGCGTCAATTTACCGCAGTTTCCATATCCCTTCAGAGACATCACCGGCACCTTGTCGATAACAAAAGACAGCATCACGCTTAAGGATATTACCGCAACTTTAGGTGATAGTGTTCCGGCAACAGCCCAGGCCGCAACCATAAAACTGAACGGCCAAATAGCTTTGGCCGACGATGTTTTCAGTAGCGCCCTTTTACATCTCTCGGCTGACGATATTTTTTTCGACGAGCGTCTCGGTACGGCCTTACCGCAACATATTCAGCCATTATACAGCAGTCTCTCGCCTGCCGGCCGATTTGATTTGGATTTCGAGAATATCCGGGTCTTCACCACAGATGATGGCCAAAAGTCCGTTGATTTCACCGGCGATATCAGATTCAAAAACTGTAGTTTCAAATTATCCGATGCCGAAGCTGAATTGGATGCGATACTGAAAATGAAAGGCTTGTATAAAACCGGCGACGGTCTTAGTAATTGCCAGGCTGCTTTTGAGGGCGGCACGCTCAGGATTCAGGGCAAGTCTTTCACTAATTTAAGAGCGGATATCTTTTATGACCCTGACCTGCGGCGTTGGTCCACCGAGAATTTAATCGCCGAGTGTTACGGCGGAAAATCGACGGGAATATTTGAGTTCAAATCCGCCAGAGGCGGAACCGACAGAGCTTCAGAGTATCTGCTCCAGGTAGGTTTTGACAATATTGATTTACAACAGTTTCTCTCGGAAACAAAAAACAAAGAGACTCCTGACAATGGTTATACGAGCGGGAGAATGGACGGCTTTTTGAGCATCAATGCCCGTATTGGCGATAGTTCCTCACGTATCGGCACGTGCAGACTCGCAATCAGCGATATGCAGGTCGGGCAACTTTCGCCTTTGGCAAAGCTCCTTCAGGTATTGAAACTGACCGAGCCGAAGGACTTCGCTTTTGACCAGATGTTCTTTGATTCATATATCAGGCGCAATGACCTGC
>CAYTND010000354.1:0-3199 GCA_964438965.1 uncultured Pirellulales bacterium | reverse complement strand
GGCTATTTTCAATCTCAAAGCCGATACCGTCTTTGCTGCGTGCCAATCTTAGATGTGAAATAGATGTTAAATATGTCCCCCTCGGTGTTATTATTAACCTCGGGTCTGAAAAATCGTTTTCCGGGTCGCCTTTCGAGAATTCTTTTATAATAAGCTGACCTTTACTAATATCGTAAATAGCGGTTAGTACAATATTTGGATGTTTATTGATAGGTCTTTCAGCCACACGAAGAAGTAGGACGACCTCATCTTCAAAACGAGTAACGCCGGCGTTAAAAACACCGATAACTTCAAAGTCGTCCCTGGAGGGCTTAACATCCTCTGGTTTAATTATAGGATTATTTGGCGACCGGAATACTTTCACTTCGTAACTCCCTTAATCTGAACTTTATATTACAGACATCAAGCATTATTATCGGACAAATTAGTTCTTAATAATAACGACTCGCAGCAAACTCTGCAACAACTTCTGCCCGGGTATTACTGTTCTTGAAAAAAACGGTTATTTTGTAGCTTGACCTGTATTACAGGGTGTTTTATTATAAGAACAAGACTTTTGCAGAACTCATAAAAAACGAAATAAGTAGAGAGGCAAACAATGAGATATGTAAAATTGTTGATTGTTCCGATATTTATTGCGACCTTTGCGGGCTGTGTGAAGGAAAAGACAGAAATGGCAAAAAAGACATTTGGCGACGACCTGGCATTCCTTAAAAAACATACGAGCGTTTTCATTTTATCAGATGAATCCGCAAACAGCCTGGTGGCTGTTTTGCCTACGCTGCAGGGACGCGTAATGACCAGTTCCGCAGAGGAATTGGACGGATTGAGCTTCGGCTGGATTAATCGTGAACTAATTGCCTCCGGCAAGATAGCCGAGCACATCAATGTTTATGGCGGTGAAGACCGTTTCTGGATCGGGCCTGAGGGCGGACAATTTTCGGTGTTCTTCAAGAAAGATGTGCCGTTCGACCTTGAACACTGGTTTACCCCGGCGCCCATTGATACAGAGCCGTTCAAACTCGTTTCCTATTCTAAAAACCGTGCACTTTTGAAAAAGGATATGCAGTTGGAGAATTACTCTGGCACTATTTTCAACCTTCGAGTGGACCGTGAAATTCGAGTTCTTGAGCGCAGCGAAGCGCTCGAGGCGTTGGGAATAACGCCGGCCAAAGCAGTGAAAATAGTTGCTTTTGAATCAAACAACACGATGACCAACACAGGCGCCAAGGCCTGGGACAAAGAAACCGGACTGCTCTCAATCTGGATACTTGGTATGTTCAATCCGTCACCCGCAACCACGGTTGTCGTCCCGTTCAACGTGGGCACGGAGGATGAGCTTGGTCCGACTGTGAACGATGCCTACTTTGGCAAGGTTCCTGCGAATCGGCTGGTTGTTAAGGACGATGTGTTGTTCTTTAGTGGTGACGGACAATACCGCAGTAAGATAGGTCTTTCGCCCCAACGCGCCAGGCCAATAGCCGGCAGTTACGATGCCGTCAATAAAGTCCTGACAATCGTCCAGTATAACAAACCCCAGACCGCTGTTGATTATGTGAACTCAATGTGGGAACTTCAGGCCGAGCCGTACAAGGGCGATGTGGTTAATTCATACAATGATGGTCCTTCTGAACCCGGCGCTAAACCTCTCGGGCCGTTTTATGAACTTGAAACATCATCCCCGGCGGCGGCCTTGAAGCCGGGTGGAACTATATCCCACATACACCGTACTTATCATCTGCAGGGTTCGGAAGCCGACCTTGATACGATTGCCAAAGCAACGCTCGGAGTAACGATAGCCGAAATAAAGTCGGCACTTCCAAAATAGCCTGGTTCCTCTTTTGCTGATTTGCAATATCCCGCTTGCCGGTAGGGGGGTATTATACGGCGTTTCCCAGGCCTTTCAAAAATGGGGACAAGAAATACCTCTAAAAGTCCATTTTTTCCTTGAAGTGGAGGTGGCTAATCTGGTACAAATAAGATTACCGGAAATCGTGCCTGCATAGGTGGTTTTCTGAGGTGGGGAGTCTTTGTAGTTTTCCGAATAGAGAAGGAAGGAGGCAGTGTCAAGTCGTAAAAGAATCGTCCTGGGCAGAGATAGGTTGAAGTCGTTTGAGATAAGCATAAAACAAGAATTAAGAAGTCAGAAGTTAGAAGTCAGAATTGAAAATTGTTCTGCATTCTACATTCTGTCTTCTGCTTTGGTGTGTGGCCAAAACGCGGTCATTTTTAATCTTTTAGTAAGGAGGACTATTATGTGTAGAAAATTGGTTTACTTAATTTCTTTTCTTTTGGTGTTGGCTCTGCTGTCTGGTTCGACTTACGCAGCCACTCTGCTGGACTACGATTTTAATGACGGCAGCGGCACGACGGTGGCCGACCTGAGCGGCAGCGGCAACCACGGCACGCTGGTCGGCTTTAGCAACACTTCGGCCGGTGCGGGTGTCTTTAACAGCAGCGAGGGCTGGGTCACCGGGGGCGGCTTGAGCTTCCTGGACGACGGCGTCCGCAGCTACGTCGAAACGCCGCTCAATCTCAGTGCATTGCCCGGGGATTTTACGCTTGAGTTCCAGGCAAACTATGCCGGAGCCTCCGGGTGGACGCCAGTGATCGCATCGAATGCCTCTGGTTGTTGCGCTGAGTCGCTATTCTTTGGGATTCATTCGAACCTGACGGATGTTGAAGTTCGCCTCCAGAATGATGGGGGGGCTGTCGGCCCGCATCCCTGGTCGAGCCCGCCTGATACGACGCTGCATCACCTGGCCTTGGTATATGACGTAGCGACAGACGGGGTCGAGGTGTTCGTTGATGGCACAACGATTGGTACGGCGACCAGGTCTGGAGCAAATATGGCTGGCGTGACGACGCAGTTCCGCATCGCCAATGTGGGATGGAGCTCCGAGGAACAGTGGGACGGTATCCTCTTCGGCGTGGCAATCTCAGACCAGAAGCTGGGCCCAGGCAGCTTCGTCATTCCTAACAGGCCCAAGATCCAGGAGAAGGCATCTGCCCCGGATCCTGATGACGAAACAACAGACGTGCCCGTGGGGGTGGTCCTTAGCTGGCAGCCGGGAGAATATGCGCCCCCAATCAATGGGCACACAGTTTACTTGAGTGAGAGCTTCAACGACGTCAACGACGGCATTGGCGGCATCACCCAGGATGCCAACAGCTATGCTCGGCCCCAACGCCTTGATTT
>CAYTND010000353.1:0-3200 GCA_964438965.1 uncultured Pirellulales bacterium | reverse complement strand
CCTTAATATAATCCAGAGCTTTCCAGATTTGCTCAGCACATCCGGCCTGACCGGCGCTGTTATGCCGGGCGTTGGAGGCTCCAGTTTAGTTTCAAAGCTTTTAGAAAGTGGCAGAAGCCGCTTTGTCGATTTTCAATCTAACGGCGGTGCCGGGACCGGCTTTTATGGCGATAGACACATTAACGCTTTGTTGACTGCTATGCAGACAAAGGATTACGGCAGGGTTCTGGCCAAACCCAAAATCCTTGTTAACGACAATGAACCCGGCATGATACACACGGGGGATACTACCTATGTTGTAAAACAAACAGGCACTGTTATTCAGGGTGCAACAGCAGGCACTGTGCAGACATCGCTCGATTACGACCCATACCCTGCGGGCATAACACTGACAATTACACCTCATATCAGCCGGGGCAACTTCCTTCGCCTTGATATTAATTTGGAGAGGTCGGATTTTGGAACCATCACCGGAGAGAAGCCACCGGATACTACAGAAAGTAATATCGAGACGACGGTTACCGTTCCTGACCGCAGCACTATTATTTTAGGAGGTATGCTGAAACTCAACCAGAGTAAGGGTGGAACAAAGGTGCCCATACTCGGCGACATTCCTCTTTTAGGCGGATTATTCAGAAGCACGAGCAACAACGACCTACAAAGACATTTGTATGTTTTCGTTAAGGCCGAGATTATAAGACCCGATGAAAAAGGGTTTGTGGGGGATGATTTGGCACGGATATCCGAGAGAAACAGAGAAGCGTTTGAAAAACACGAAATAGAATTTCAGAAGTATCATGACTGGCCTGGTATAAAGCCAAAAGTAATGAAGCCGCTCAAAGTACTTGACGCACAATAGTACAGAAGACAGAGGACAGAGGTCAGAAGCCGGAATAATGAAAAATCTACTTATACAAACTGCCAAGCGGACCGGTCTGGTTGACGCCGAACAATTGGCCAAATTTCTGGAAGAAAACAGCGGCCAGGGGCGGCTTGACGAAGCCCTGCTTGCCTGCCCATACTTCACGGAAGATGTGGTATTGAAGCTGTTTGCCGAAGCGCTGGGGTGGGAATTTATCCCGGAGGTCTCGGCCAAAACCGTGCCCCCCGAATTCATAGAGGCTGTTCCCGCCACTTATGCTCAGCACCATTTTCTTATAGGGATAAAGCCCGAAGCTGATAACGGTGAGCTTACCGTGGTTTTGTCCAAACCGTTGGATGCGAATGCCCTGGATAACGTCTCGAAGATGACGGGCCTGCCGGTCATCGCGGCAATATCCACCCGCGCTGCCATTACCTCCGTAATAGATGTCGCCTACGAGCAGAGAACGACGGTCATCGAAGAGGTGGCAGAAGAGCTTGATTCGCAAAATCTCGACCAGCTCATCGATGAGGTTACAACTTCAGATGACCTTCTTGATGTGGTGAATCGTCCGCCGGTTATCAGACTGGTCAATGACATTCTTTTTCGTGCTTTGCAGTTAAGAGCCAGTGACATTCACGTTCATCCTTACGAGTCAAAGATTCAGATTCGCTATCGTATTGACGGTATTTTATATGACACCCTGAGTTTGAACAAAAATGTCCTGCCATTGATTATCTCTCGTATCAAGGTTATGGCGGGTATGGACATTGCCGAGCGTCGGCTTCCGCAGGACGGCAGGTGCAGTGTTCGCTTAGGCCAGCGTGAAGTCGATTTGCGCATCAGCACCGTGCCGACCAGCTACGGCGAACGCAGTGTCCTGCGATTGCTCGACAAGAGCACAGGCCTGTTCGGATTAAACGAGCTGGGACTGTTGGGGGATGATTTGAAAAAATTAGACTCTCTGCTCACCCGCTCTCACGGGGTGATTTTCGTAACCGGTCCGACCGGCAGCGGGAAAAGCACAACACTCTACGCCTGCCTTAACAGAATTAATTCGGCAGAGAAAAATGTTATAACCATAGAAGACCCGATTGAGTATCAGCTTGGAGGAATCAGTCAGATTCAGGTTGCCAGTAAGAAAGGGATGACTTTTGCGACCTCGCTTCGGCACGTTCTGCGTCAGGACCCGGATGTTATAATGGTCGGTGAAGTTCGGGACATTGAGACGGCCCGTATGGCGATACAATCTTCGCTTACCGGTCATTTGGTTTTCAGCACGCTGCACACAAACGACTCGGCGGGCGCGGTGAGCCGGCTTTTGGATTTAGGAGTCGAGCCGTATCTGGTAAGCTCCTCACTGATTGCCATAATAGCCCAGCGATTAGTGCGAAAGGTCTGTCCGGATTGCAGAAAGGTCGCCGAGCCTTCACCCCACGAATTGAGAGAGCTTGGCCTGGGTGAAGTAACAGCCCGGAACGGAGCGCAATTCTTCGTCGGCGAAGGCTGTAACAGATGTTTTCAGACCGGCTATCGCGGCCGAACAGGTATCTATGAAATGATGCTGATTAGCGAAGATGTCCGGAACCTGATATACAAAAGGGAAAGTGCCGGTACAATAAAGAAGTTTGCCCTTGACGCAGGCCTGCAGACCCTGCGGATGGACGGTGCCAGAAAAGTCCTGGCCGGGATAACTACTATCTCTGAAGTCTTGAGAGTAACGCAGGCCGACGTAATGTAAAGCGTAAAATGCAAAGCGAAAAACGTAAAACCATAGTGTAAAACTCAAAAGTTTTGAATTTTTCATTATGATTTTTAGTTTTTAATTTTTAGCTTTTAGTTCTACTTATGCCCAGATACCATTATACAGCGATAGCAGCAAGCGGGAAAAAAGTCAAAGGCTCAATTACCGCTGAAAGCCCCTATTCGGCACGGAAACAGCTCAGGGTGCGCAGTATTCACCCTTCGTCAGTTACCCAGGTCCACTCCAGGGCCGAAAGTAAAGCTGCATTATTTTCAATCTTCGCTAAACGCAGCAAGACCCAGATAATCGACTTTACCCAGCAAATGGCCACGCTGCTTAATTCGGGGATAAAACTGACCGAGTCGCTTTCGGTGCTCACCCTGCAAACCTCTGATGTGCGGTTTCGAAACGCCATTATCGACATTCGCGACCGCGTTGTTACCGGCGAGTCATTTACCGATGCCTTGAAAGATTACAGCGATTATTTTGATGTCATATTTGTAAGTATGGTACGTGTAGGTGAGGTGACCTGCTCATTGTGGCTGAGCCTTTCGATGATTGCCGGCTTTATGGAAAAACGCCAGCGAGTTGAGT
>CAYTND010000352.1:0-3208 GCA_964438965.1 uncultured Pirellulales bacterium | reverse complement strand
AATGGGCAATGGACTTCTGTGCCCAGGCCCTGCGCAACATCAGGATCGGCCGAGGCGGAAAAATGGACGGCTATGAAATGGACTCAGGCTTCCAGATTACCGTCTCAAGTGAGATTATGGCAATACTCGCAGTGGCCAGAGACTTAAAAGACCTGCGAGAGCGTATGGCTAAAATCGTTGTGGCATACGATAAAAAAGGTAACGAAGTTACCACCGCCGACCTCGAAGTTGACGGTGCTATGACCGCCTGGATGGCCGATGCGATAAACCCGAATTTACTCCAGACCATTGAAGGCCAGCCCGTATTTGTGCATGCCGGCCCGTTTGCAAACATCGCTATCGGCCAAAGCTCTATCATTGCCGATAGGATTGGAACCAAATTGAGTGACTATCATGTAACTGAGAGCGGCTTCGGGGCCGACATTGGCTTTGAGAAGTTCTGGAATTTGAAGTGCCGGATGTCCGGCCTGGCACCCAACGCCGTTGTTGTTGTGGCAACCGTTCGTGCTCTAAAGATGCACGGTGGAGGACCTGCAGTGAAGCCCGGCATACCCTTGAGCGAGGAATACACTACCGAAAACCTCGAATTGATCGAAAAGGGCTGTGAGAACCTCATCGCCAATATTGAAACGGTAAAGAAAAGCGGTGTTCGGCCGGTCGTTTGTGTAAACAGCTTCTACACTGACACAAAGGCCGAAATTGCCCTCGTCCGCAAAATCGCCGAACAGAATGGAGCTTTAGCTGCGGTCTCAGAGCATTGGCTCAAGGGCGGCGACGGCGCAATTGAGCTGGCAGAGGCAGTTATCGAGGCCTGCAGCGAAACGAACCACTTCAAGTTCCTTTATGAACTGGAGACACCGCTGAGAAAACGCATTGAACTAATCGCCAAGGAAGTTTACGGAGCTAACGGCGTAACTTATACCGACGAGGCACTGGAAAAAGCCAAGGCTATGGAGGCCGACCCGGTCAGCAGGACTTTAGGAACCTGTATGGTCAAGACCCACCTTAGTTTGTCGCACGACCCGGACTTAAAGGGCAGACCCACCGGTTGGGAGCTTCCAATCCGTGACATTCTTGTTTACAAAGGTGCCGGCTTTATCGTGCCGGTATCGGGAACGATAAAATTGATGCCCGGCACGGCTTCAAACCCGGCTTTCCGCCGAATAGACGTGGATGTAAACACAGGAAAGGTTCAAGGTCTATTCTAACCACAGGGAAAAGTATATTTTAGGCTTTTGTGCATCCGGGAAGCTAAAGTGTAAAGTGAGCTAAAGTGCCTAAAGCGAACTAAAGTGACTAAAGTGAGCTAAAGTGACAGCAAAGCTGTCATTCTGAGCGAAGTGAAGAATCTCTTTTTCGTTGGCCAGATCCTTCGGCTTCGCCTCAGGATGACACGTAAGTGTCACTTTAGGCACTCTAAACTTTAGGCACTTTCTAATTTCCTTAATTCTTAGGAGTAACCAATGACTGCACAAATAATAGACGGAAAACAAGTAGCCGCCGATATGCGGGAGGAACTAAAAGCTGAAGTGGCCGAACTAAAAGAACAGGGCATTGTTCCCGGACTGGGAGTCATCTTAGTCGGCGAAGACCCCGCCTCACAGTCTTATGTTACCGCTAAAGAGCGTGCCTGCGAAAATATAGGGATTTATTCCGATGACAACCGCTTGCCTGCCGAAACCTCACAGGAAGAATTGATGGCACTGGTTGAGAAAATGAACAACGACCCGAAAATCAACGGCATCCTCGTTCAGTTGCCCTTACCGAAGGGCATTAATGAGGCAGAGGTACTGCTTGCAATTGACCCTGCCAAAGACGTTGATGGATTTCATCCGATGAATGTGGGCAAAATGATGGTAGGTGAAAAGGCGTTTCTGCCCTGCACCCCGCACGGCATTATTCAGCTATTGATACGCAGCGGTGTAACCATTGAGGGGGCTGAGGTAGTAATCGTCGGACGAAGCAACATAGTCGGCAAGCCCCTGGCAAATATGCTCATCCAGAAAAAACCCAATGCAAATGCCACCGTAACCGTCTGCCACACGCGCACCAAGGACCTTCCCTCTCACACAAAGCGGGCGGACATTGTCATCGCCGCCGCCGGTCGGCCAAACACCGTTACAGCGGATATGGTAAAAGAAGGTGTGGTGGTAATCGATGTTGGCGTCAACCGCGTTGAGGACGCAACAAAGAAAAAAGGCTATCGCCTTGTTGGCGATGTGGATTTCGAGGCCGTCAAGGAAAAGGCCTCATTTATTACCCCCGTCCCGGGCGGTGTGGGCCCAATGACAATAACTATGCTGCTTTATAACACAGTGGAATCCGCCAAGAGAGCCGCCGGCATTGAGGTTGCATAATAATAGTCGCAGTCCCGAAAGGGACGCCTTTCGGCGAACACAAGCCAATGAAAGAAATCAAGGATTTCCTTGCAGGCCAAGGCCACATATCGCATCTTGAGTATGAAGTATAAATTCTAAAGAAGAAATGTTTTTCAATTGACATTTTCGAGACACTCGGATAGTAATTTGAAGAGTTCGTCGTTCCTGCATCAGAACGATAGTGAAACTTTGCGTGGTAGTGTTAAAATACATTATCTTGGAACCGAACATATAATTCGTTGGAGAGTATGAATAGAAACTATTAAGATATAATAATCCTGAGTTACTCAAAGGAGAACGTTATGGCACAAGAAAAGGGAATTAGCTCTCTTATGACCGAAAAACGCACCTTTCCGCCGCCGGCATCAATCAAGGCCAATGCTTATATAAACAGCACCGAGCAATATCAACAGATGTGGGAGAAGTCAATTAACGACCCGGACGCTTTTTGGTTGGAGCAGGCAAAAAGCCTCTCCTGGTTTAAGGAACCAACTAAGAGTCTCCGTTACACCTGGGATACGAAGAGTCGAAAAATTGAGCACACCTGGTTCGCCGACGGCGATCTGAACGTCGCATATAACTGTCTCGACCGGCATCTTGGAACGCCAATCGAAAACAAGACCGCACTGCTCTGGCAGGGTGAAGCCGAAGACAACGTCAAGAAATTCACCTACAAAGAACTGCACAAGCAGGTTTGCAAATTCGCCAACGTCCTCAAATCAAAGGGCATAAAGAAAGGTGACCGTGTAGCAATTTATCTGCCGATGGTCCCCGAGCTTCCCATCGTTATGCTTGCTTGTGCCCGTATCGGCGCTATTCACTCAATCATC
>CAYTND010000351.1:0-3210 GCA_964438965.1 uncultured Pirellulales bacterium | reverse complement strand
GGAGCGGATGTTAATGCAGAAAATCAAATGCAGCGAACACCTTTGCACCTTGCATCCAGAGCCGGTCACGCCGATGTGGTCGAGGCCCTTCTTGCCGGTGGAGCGGATGTTAATGCAGAAAATCCAATGCGCCGAACTCCTCTGCACCTTGCAGCCAGAGCCGGTCACGCCGACGTGGTCGAGGCCCTGCTTGCCGGGGGAGCAAATGTTAATGCAAAAGATAAAAGTCCAGGTCGTACTCCCCTCCATTATGCGGCCCAATATGACCACAAGGACGTCGCTGAACTCTTACTTGCCCAGGGAGCAGATTTGAATGCAAGAGATTTATTGTCCCGTACTCCTCTGTACTGGGCGTCCATTCAGGTCTATAAGAATGGAGTTTGCAAGGATGTCGTTGAATTACTTCGCAAGCGCGGAGGTCAGTATTAGCAAAACTTATCATCGGCGTGCGGATGGATATCGATATCCATCTGCACGCCGGAATAGACCGAGAAGCCAAGAAGCGTCCAAACATCGCGAAAACCTCTTTTCATTAGTCCTTAAACTTTCTCATCCATTGCGGCCAGTCTGTGGCTACGGCGCCGCCGGCTTTGGTCCAATGGCCGCTTGTGTTAAAGTTCCGATGCCATTTCAATGTCCATAATGCCCTAAGTGGTATCTTGCCGACAGAGCCATCCAGAAATACGCCGTTTATCCCCCCGCTATGCCGGTCAATGCAAACAAGCCTCATGGCCTGGACTCCCCAATCACCCCAGCTATTGTTCCACTCATACGGTGGAGGTTCAAAATCAAGAGGTGCATCGGTCTCAAGTGGATAGACATCAACATAAACACAATCCAGAAACAACGGTACCTTATTTGCGCCTTTGGTATCCACTGTTCTCCATGCGTTTTCTGTTGGAAATCCCCAATAAGAATTGACTCCCTGCGGCGGACAAGAACACCATTCATTTATGCCATAACTACCTGTGTCAAAATCCGCCCACCAATCAGATGAGCCGTCAGGATCAAAAGGGCCCCAGGCAGCCAATGTTCCACCGTGGCTTCTATTCTCCATTTCACGAACAATTTTTGTGGACGGGCACAGGCGTATCTTCTTATCCTGGTAGTAGGACAGCGTTGCAGCAATCCAGTAAGCTTCTTGTTCATTAAGATTTCCCCCGGCTATACTTTGTGGCAATTTGCCTTCATTATCGTCAGCGTACAATCGAAAGATAAGCCCCCATTGTTTCACGTTCGACCTGCAAACCGTAGCTTGCGTCATTTTTTTGGCCCTCTGCAGGCTCGGCATAAGGATGGCCAAAAGCAGGGCGATAACTGCTATTACCACCAAAAGCTCAATTAAAGTAAAAGCTTTTCGTTTGCACATGATGGTTCTGCTCTTCTCCGCTTTGAAGAAAATTTTTCCAACCGAGAATTTTCACCAGAGATAATGAGTCTTGCCGGCAAGTTTGTCTGAGGTGATTATAACACAAGTGGTCACGGTAATGCAATACATTGGCAGCAGGAATTCTGTTGTGTCCAGGCTGTGATAAGATTTGCCGGTTTGGAGCCGGGATTGGTGCTGGACATTTATCGTCTGATGCCTTATGCTAATACAGAACAAAATTGGGTGGTTTTTGCGAGTGAAGGATTTCGCAATCGTTTATCGGAAAGTGAAAAATGGCTGAACGCCTTATTGTTTTTATAACTTCGCTGATGGTACTGGTCTTTATTGCCGGCTGCCCCCCGGTGGAGTCTGAACCTGCCGAGCCTGTGAAGACTGAAACCCTTAAGCTCGAACCTGCCGAGACTGAACCTAATGAAGTTGAGCCTGATGAGATTACACCTGCTCCGAGCGAACCCAATCAAATCGAGCCTGATAAGGTCGAACCTGTATATATCAAACCTGATGAAATCATTCCTGAGAAGGCCTGCCCTGAGCGTAGCCGAAGGGTCGAATCCGTAGAGCCTGAACCCAATGATGTCGAACCGGGCAGGGTCGAGCCTAACGATGTCGAGCCTAACGATGTTGAGCCTAACGATGTTGAGCCTAATGACCTGAAGATTAAGCCGGCTGTGTCTTTTCACGACAAATGTGCTGATGTCCTGAAAACCTTCGTCGATGATAAGGGGATGGTTGACTATAAAACGCTCAGACGAAAAAGGCTCAAGCTAAAATCTCTGCTGCAGGAATTTGACAACCTTGACCCAAATGAATATAGAACCTGGGCTAACGAGGACAAAATCGCCTTCTGGCTCAACGCATACAACATCCAGATGCTGAAGATAATTACCGACAATTATCCCATCCGGTCATCAAGAATCCTGCGTCTTTACCCGGGCTGGGGCCCGAACAGTATCCTGCACATCAAGGGAATATGGACGAATTACAAATTTCTTGTGATGGATGAGGAATTTACGCTTTCAGAGATTGACAAGCGGTTTTTCCGTAGGGAATTTGATGACCCCAGGATATTTTTTGCCGTATTCAACGCCGGTTTGTCGAGTCCGCCGCTGCGCAATGAGCCGTATTACGGGTATAAGCTTAATGAGCAATTGGACGACCAGGTCAGGTGGTTTCTATCCAGCTCACTGGCGTTCAGGACAGATAAAGAAAAGCGGAGAGTTTATTTATCTTCCCTTTTTCAGTCATCCTCGTATGGAAGAGAGTTTATTAGTAAGTTCGCCATAGACAAAAAATTCAAGGACCAGGAGCCGGCAATCCGGGCCGTTTTGAATTTCATTACCAATTATGTTTCAAGGGACAAGGTGTCATTCCTTGAAGTAGGAAATTATTCTGTTAAATTTATGAAATATGATTGGACGATTAACGACGGTTCGTAGTCTGTAAACTACGAATTATGAACACTTGAAAGGACAAATTACAAATGGCAAAAAAGTCAAATCACAGCAATCCTCATCTCGATACCAACGAATACCTTTTCACCAGCGAGTCTGTAACGATGGGTCATCCTGACAAAGTAGCCGACCACGTATCCGACGCAATTCTTGACGCGATGCTTGCTCAGGACCCAAGAAGCCGAGTGGCTTGTGAAACATTAGTAACAACCGGCCTGGTCGTAATCGCCGGCGAAATCACGACAAAAGCATATGTTGACATCCCGGGCGTTGTGAGAAAGACAATCAAAAATATCGGTTATGACGACCCAGCAATAGGTTTCGATGGTGATGACTGCGCCGTAATTGTTTCAATTGACAATCAAAGCC
>CAYTND010000350.1:0-3210 GCA_964438965.1 uncultured Pirellulales bacterium | reverse complement strand
TCGAAGACGTTCGCGAATACGCCCATGAAATCGGACACAGCTATCGCAGCCACGTACCCATAGAGCCGTATCTGTCCGACCAGTGGTATATCGCGGTCAAAAAACCTATTGAATATTTGAACGAAAAATTCGGCGAAGGTTTAATTGAGGGGACCGATGTACCGGTGAACTCCTTGGCGGGTCTGGCCTTAAAACCATTACTTGACGGCCGACTGCGATTTATCCCTGACCGCTACGCCAAAACCTATCAAAGCTGGCTGGAAAACCTCCGCGACTGGCCTATAAGCAGACAGCTCTGGTGGGGACACCGTATCCCGATATGGTCGAAGCTCGGAGGAGGTGGACAATTAGAAGATGAACTTTCAGAATTTCAGGACAAGGTTTGCTCTGAACTTACTGATTCCGAAGATGGTGCTATAACATATATTTGTATCGCACCTGGCAATGATGATATAGAAAAGCAACTAACAGAAAATGGCTTCAAACAAGACGAAGATGTACTTGACACATGGTTTTCTTCGGCGCTGTGGCCATTTAGCACGATGGGCTGGCCGGACGATACGCCGGAACTGAAAACATTCTATCCGGGCGATGTGCTTTGTACCGCCCGCGAAATTATAACCTTATGGGTTTCGCGTATGTTGATGATGGGACAGTATTGTGCCGGCGATATTCCTTTCAGTGATGTATATATTCACGCGATGATACAGGATGGTCAGGGACGCAAGATGTCAAAGAGTCTTGGCAATGGCATCGACCCGCTGGTAGCTATTGATAGCCACGGGGCCGACGCTATGCGTTTTACGTTGGCCAGCATGACAACCGATACACAGGACATTCGGATGCCGGTGGAGTCAATGACGCTGCCCGATGGTCGCCGGGTAAATACGTCGCCGAAGTTTGACGTAGGCCGAAACTTCTGTAATAAGCTCTGGAACGCCTCGCGTTTTGCCTTGATGAATCTTGAGGGGCTTGACCCTACCAAATTCAACGGGGACAAAATGGATATTACCGACAGGTGGATTCTTTCCCGTCTGGCTAAAACTATTTCCGAGGTTACAGAGTCTCTGGATAAGTTTAAGTACAGTGAGCCGTTATCAAGCTTGTACAGATTTTTTTGGAACGATTTTTGTGATTGGTATCTGGAGTGGGTTAAACCGAGAATGCAGGATGAGCAGAAAAAGCCGATTGCTCAAAACGTTTTAGCTTTTGTGCTGGACCGGACTCTGCGCCTATTGCATCCGTTTGTGCCTTTCATCACTGAAGGGATATTCCAGAAACTAAACGGAATCACACCGATAAGAGGACTCAGAGGATTGGTTGAGGCTGAGAAAGCAGAAGCATTAGTTATTGCACAATGGCCGAAAGGGCTGGATTCTTTAGTGAATGATGAGGTCGAAAAACAAATCTCGATTATGCAGACTCCGATTCGCGCAGTAAGAGACATTAAGAATAAATACAACATCGCTCCTACGGCGATGCCAACAACTTCGGTAAACACCTCAGTACGAGTTGCAGAGATGTTAAATGACAACTCTGGTTTAATTTGTCAAATGGCAGGCATTAAGGTATTTATGGCGGGCAGTGAGATAGAAAAACCCAAGAATGCTGCTACTGCAATAATGGATGATATGCAGATTTATGTTCACGATGTGATCGACCCAGAAGCTGAGCGAGCGCGTTTCGAGAAGCGAAAGCAAGAGATAGAGAAAGCCAAGCAGGCTGTCGAGGCCAAGCTGGGCAATGAGAATTTTGTTAGTAAAGCTAAACCGAAAGTGGTAGCTCAGGCCAGGGACAGGCTGGCCGAACTGTCGCAACAGTTAAATACCGTTGAAAAACACCTTTCGGAATTAGAAAATAGTGGATGAGTAAATGAGAAGACGAACGAACTCATAGGCTCATAAACTCGTATACGCATATACGCATTTACGCATATATGAGATGAAGGTGGTGCCAAAATGGAAATGGAAGCCGAACTGTCGCGTATAATCATTAACGAAATGTCTGACCAGCAGATAATTGTCTTAAAAGAGCGTCACGGCCATCGGAGTTTTCCCATCGTTATTGGCATAGTTGAAATTTTTGCCATCGACCGTCGATTAAAGGGCATCAACCCCCCACGTCCGATGACGCATGATTTGTTGGCTGATGTAATTGAAAATCTCGGCGCAAGAATAGAAAAGATAGTTATAAATGACCTGCGTCACCACACCTTCTATGCCAAGATTCACCTGAGCCTGAACGGGCGGACCGTCGAAATTGATTCCCGTCCTTCGGATGCGATTGCTTTAGGGGCGGCGTCGAACGCCCCTATTTACGTTGCCGAGCATGTTTTTGAGCAGACTTCTCAGTGAGGAAAGTCGAAATAATCAGCAGCCCAACGCCGATGCAAAGCAAGCTGTCCGCGATGTTGAAAGCCGGCCAATGAGAATCGCGGTAATAAACGTCGATAAAGTCACGCACTAAACCATTATTAAAAATCCTGTCGTAAAGATTGCCACAGATACCGGCGGTGAACAGGCCCAGAGCAACGTGGACCAGTCTGTTGTGAGTTCCGCTAAAAAGAAAAACCCCAAGGACCACCACCAGGGCGATAACCGAGATGGCCGTTAGGAAATAAGGCTTGCCGGCGAAGACGCCGAAGGCGGCGCCATTGTTCAAGACCCTTACAAGTTGCAGGAAACCATTAATAACCGAAACGTTGCCGTGGTTCTCCAACCAATCGAACACCGCTTTCTTGGTCCACAAATCCAGCGCCAGCCCGGTTAGGGTTAAAGACCAGAAAATCAGATGAGCTTTTGAATCCGGCAACGTGCCGGACAGGCGCTTCAAAAAAGCCCGTTCAAAACTCGACGGGGCGCTATTTTCTTCTGCCTTGGTCTCTGTCATAATCAGCGTTCAGCGTATCGCATTTACTGGCTGTAATAACGGTTTACTTTGAACGTTTTCCAATTGGGGTGCAATTATATCAAAGTAAGTGCTGTCGTCAAAACTTTTAGCGATACAGAGAAATTTTATTTTTTGGCGTGCGGCTTATTTTTCGAATCTGTAAATTGAGAATTGACAATCAATAATCAATATTGTAGCGTAACAAAATCCGCCGTTGTTTGGCGAAATCAATAGTAAATAATCAATAGCAAATAGACAATCGAAGAGCCCGGGTGGCGGAATAGGCAGACGCGCTAGCTTGAGGGGCTAGTGACCTTAGGG
>CAYTND010000349.1:0-3211 GCA_964438965.1 uncultured Pirellulales bacterium | reverse complement strand
GGGCAACGCCCCCAAATACGATTGAAAAATATCTCTGTAATCATGCTACAGTCTCGACAAATAGGTGGTTTCTTTTCGCTTAATACAGTGATTTGACTTAGGCAACGCTTTACTCAACCGTTTTAATCCTTGAATTATCACTTAATTTTGGGCAATTCGACAAATCAGTTGCATCTATTTGTTGAAAGCTTCGGATTTAGTGCTTATCTTCTATCCGCCCTCCGTCTTCTGTCTTCCGTCCTCTGTCCTCCGTCGTCTCGCATCCAGCATCGCTTGTCCGCCATAGCTTCAGCGACGGCGGGAGCATCCAGCTTTGTAGCATGAAAAAGCTCGTAGTCATTTGACTATCCGCCTGAAAACTTGGAACTCTTTTAGGGTCAATTGCAGGAATTGGCTTGAATTAGTATTCTATATATCAAAACATCCAAACGACCCGGTTATTCGGATAAGCTCTAAGGACCGTGCACTGTTATGCACTGACAGAGTAATAAGTACAATTATGGCCAAACAGGATTTGGTTTCTACCCTCCTATGTGCTATGATAGTAATATTAGAGTTGGTTTCTCCGCAGTCCCGTAAGGGACGCCTTGCGGCGGATGCCTTACGGCAGAAACTACAGACTATTGTGATCGGATGCAAATCCGTGGATTTGAGGTGGGCACGCATGAAAAATACATTGTTTTTTCTATTATCAGTCGCTATTTTAGCGACTATTAACCGAACCCCGTGTGGGGCAGATAATCTGCAACCTATCCACGCTGGAACGCGAATCCTTCAGAGCGGCAACTTGATTGTGGAAGTGGGTGATCCCGATTCGCCGGACTGTCGTTGGAACCAGGGGCTCCGTTTTTCACCCGTCGCCAATGTGATACGAGCGCAACTCAATAATCGTGATTTCTGTTATGCGCCGATTAATGGGGGTGCTCTTAATTATCTGGGTGGGCTGCCCATGGAGTTTGATATTGGGCAGGAGTCATACCAGCCCGATCCTCCCGGATATAATGAGGGCTCTAATGGTTCTGCATTCATTAAAATCGGTGTGGGCATCCTCAAGCGCAACGCCTCGCCATACAATTTCAGCTCCAGCTACCAGGTGGTGGAGCTGGCCCAGACCACAACCACCTGGGAGTCGGATAGGGCCCATTTTGTCCAGACCTTATCCGGAACGGCTAACGGCTATTCCTACCAACTTGAGGAAGAGGTGATTGTCAAGAATGATAGCATCCTCATGTACTATATTTTGACGAATACCGGCACAAAGACATTCACTACAGAGCAATACCTTCATAATTTCCTGACCTTTAGTCAAAGAGACGTGGGACCCAATTATAGAGTGTACTTTCCGTACCAGATGGCGACATCACCCCAGGTACAGGAATGGGAACCACCATTGCTAAAGCAGGTGGGGAGAGGGGCCGGATTTGTAGACAGTAATCCACAAATGGTGAGCTTGGAGAATATGATCCTGTATACGAAAACCATCTCCAGTGTTCCCAAGACCTGGATCTACAAACCGGATGATTACCTCGGTCCTGATACGATTGCGGTAGAGCAAAGTGATACCGGCCAACGGGTCATTATTGATTCATCGCTCAGATCGGCCTATGTCGGCATTTGGACCACCTCTTACCAGGTATCGCCCGAACAGTTCGTCATCATCACCCTGGCGCCTGGAGAACAGACTACGTTTACGCGTACTTACACATTCTCAACAGATGGATCGATGCCACAAGACTGTACAGGCGACCAAATCATCAATGGAAATGATCTGTTGGCGCTGTCCTCGGCATGGCTCAGTGCGCCGGGCCAGGTGAATTGGAATCCTTCTTGTGATATGTCAGAACCTGCCGACGACTGGATAAACAACAAAGACTTGGCCGTCTTGTCTCAGGTATGGGGTCAAGATGCCACCGGTCCCGCACCGGCAGCGTGCTGGCCGCTGAACGAGGCTACCGGTATGATCGCTGCGGATAGCATGGGCTCTTACGATGGTTCTCTGTTGGGTTTCTCCGCGGATGATTCTCAGTGGGTGACCGGCCGTTTAGGCGGTGGCTTAGAGTTAGACGGCACGGACGATTATGTGGAAGTAGAAGGCTATCCCGGCATTTGCGGTAAAAATCCTCGTGCAGTCTTTGCCTGGATCAAAACGCAGGGAATTCCAATCGGCAAGTTTCCTGTCGTGGCTTGGGGGCTGAAGCAACCAGGGGCATACTGGCTGCTGGAGGTCGATGAGGATCAAAGACTCAGGCTATCTTGTGGGTCAGGATTCATTTCTGCGAACGAACAGCAGGTAGGAGACGGCAATTGGCATCATGCAGCCGTCGTACTCGATCCGGTTGATCCCGAACGTCCCCTTATGAGTGATATCTTACTCTATGTGGACGGCAAACGCAGAACGATTTACAAGATGGAAGAGGCAGAGATAAACACCAGCTGTATCGAAAATGTACGCATTGGCGGGGCACACGGCCCTGACAACAATACTTTTGCAGGTACCATAGATGAAGTGGCGATATTTGACGTGGTTGTGGGCCCCACCGCTGTCCGACAAGCCCATATACAATAAGGAGTGGATCAGTTACGCCCTACTATTGCTATTAGGGACCAGAAAAAAAACTATTATCAACCGGCATCCGCATCGCCTTGACGCCATTCTTGAGCTGCTCGTTTAAGTTCTCTTGATTACAGCGTTGGTTAGCACCACGCAGAATTGAATGTCCGCGAAGTGCAAATCCAAAAGCTGCGTAAAGCAGAATAAAAAGTACCTAATTTACCAACAATAGAGTTTTAGATTTTCAGAAATTGGCGAAAATTGGGTATTTTTAGGTTTTTTTTGTTCACTTCCGAGCAGAGGTTGGTTTTTGGGCTAAAAACGGGGGTTGGTGTGTTAATTTGCTGAGCTTGGGCGATATAGGTAGGGAAAATGCGTCAAAAAACGCGTGAAAATGAGTAAAAATTGGCAAAAATCTCAATAAATTCGGAAAAATTCGGCTTTTTGGGCAAAAATTCATAAAAATTCACACTTTTTTCAAATTAACATTTTGTTAGTTTAGGAGAAATAGGTGGTTTTAGTTCGTGCTAAAATATTATCGGACGTTGCGGTGTGTGGGGTTGGCGATATATGGTGGGTAGCTGGGAGGGGGAGGGGTTGGTCAGTATACTGGCCCCGTGAAAGGGTGAGACACCTTTTAGGGTATGGATTATAATGGCT
>CAYTND010000348.1:0-3213 GCA_964438965.1 uncultured Pirellulales bacterium | reverse complement strand
ATGGTCAATTGATATGCAAGGTAATGCCACCGTGTTGGTCAGGGACTACAAGGGCAAGAAGCTCAACGGTCCTAACGACCTCTGGGAAGACCCCAAAGGCGGAATATATTTTACCGACCCTTTCTACAAAAGGCCGTACTGGAACAGAGGCCCTATGGAGCAGGATGGCCAGCACGTTTATTATCTAAGTCCGAATCGCGAAAAACTGATACGCATAACCAACGACCTGGTCCAGCCCAACGGCATAATCGGTACGCCTGACGGCAAGCTGCTTTACGTGGCCGACATTAGAGCGAGAAAAACTTATGTGTACAACATCAATACCGATGGGATGCTGCCGAACAAAAAACTTTTCTGCTCGATGGGCTCTGACGGTATGACGATTGACAACGAGGGCAACATTTACCTGACCGGCAGGGGGGTTACGGTCTTTAATTCAGCCGGTGAAAAAATCGAACATATTGACATCGACGCCGGCTGGACGGCAAACGTATGTTTCGGCGGGCCGGATAGACATACGCTCTTTATCACCGCCCAGACCTCGCTCTACTCACTCCACATGCGAGTCAAAGGCGTACAATAATATGCTGGCGTTTTTTCTGTCCCGGACTAAAACTTACAGTTGTGGTCGGGAAGGATTGTTGAAGGTATTTTATGGGAGTCTGCAATGCGAAAAGAGATCCAAATGACTAAGAAACGATATGCTCTAACGGTATTATTTTTGATTGGGAATTCGTTCAGTTTCGGGGCTGTTCCGGTAACGGTGGAGGTAATTGAGGTCAGCAAGATTTGGGACAAGGCCCCACACAACGCATTTACCGACCTTGTACGCTGGAGGGACCCCGCTTCGCGGGAATCCAATGATGGCTTTTACTGCGCGTTTCGCGAGGGCAGAGGGCACGTTTCAACCGACGGGAAAATCCGGATACTCGAATCAAAGGATGCAAATCGCTGGGACTCGGCGGCCCTTATCGCGCTGGCGGGCTATGACCTGCGCGATGCGCATTTGTCCGTAACGCCGGATGGCCGATTAATGCTGCTGGGCGGTGCCGCCCCGCGGAAAAAGGACAATCAATCTGCCCCTACCGGCACGTTCGTGAGTTTTTCGCAGGATGGCAAACAATGGACCGAGCCACAAATTGCCGTCCAGCCGGGACGTTGGCTGTGGTGTGTTACCTGGAACAAAGAAAAGGCATACGGCGTTTCCTACACCGCCGGCAAAGGAACACGGTATCTTGATTTGCTCGTTAGCTCGGATGGAATTAACTATCAAAAACACGTACCTAAACTTTTCGAAAAGGGATACCCGACGGAGGTTACACTGCGTTTTGACACTGACCGGACGTGTTATGCCCTTGTGCGCCGCGACCGCTACGAGACAGAATCAAGCAGCGCGTTATTGGGGGTGAGCAGGCCGAACTACAAGCAGTGGCAATGGAAAGACCTTGGAGCGGATTTCAACGGATTCGGCGGACCAAACCTCATCCGGATACCGGGTGGACACTGGATCGCCGCAGGCCGAATGCACCAGGGTGGTGCGCATACGGCGCTGACTTATATTGATGTCGAGAACGGCACTATGACAAAACTGATAAAACTGCCCAGCGGCGGCGATACAAGTTATCCCGGACTCGTTTGGTACAAGAAAATGCTTTACGTCAGTTATTACTCCAGCCACGAAGGTAAAACCAGTATCTATCTGGCGAAGGTGAAAATCAAACCAAAAACCGATGAGGGGGAAAATTAGGGAACAGTTGCAATTTTAATGCTGATGGAATTTTCAGTTTTGAATTAAAGGGCCAACCTCAAAAGCAAAAGGAGATACAAATGAGCAGAAAACAGTATAGTTTGGTATCGGTATTAGCGGTGGTGATTATAGCATCTGCCTGTCTTGTGCATTCCACGGTGGTCTGCGCCGAGTTCCGTGCCGGCATTGCTGTACGGGACGTAACCCCCGACCCGCTTCTGCCTGTTTCAGGCGGCGTCGGACCTTCAAAGACCGCCAGGGAGAAAATCGGCAAACTGACTGTGCGTGCCTTTGTCCTCGAAAACAGTGGTACGCGTGTGGCAATTTGTAGTACCGACTTCCTCGGATTTCCCGGCGTGCTCTGCAACAAGGTACGTGCACTTGTACCGTCCATCTCGCCGAAGAACATCCTCATCGGCGCCACCCATACCCATAGCGCCCCGGATTGCTACGGTTTTCCAAACGAGAGTGGCAAAACTTCCTTCGATATTGAGTACGTCAACGGTGTGTGTGCTAAATTGGCCGACGCAATCAACGAGGCAGTCGATAAGTTACAGCCCGCACGAATCAAGATTGCTACAGGCAATGCTAAAGGAAAGATCGCATATAACTATTACGCCGAGCAGTTGTACGACCCGCGCTGCAATGTGATTCAGGCCCTTGACGCTAAAGATAAGCCTTTCGCCACACTCATCAATTATGCCTGTCATCCCGAAGTAATCGGGTCGAATCAGGGTATTCTCAGCCCCGACTTTGTAGGCCCTCTTTACGACCGCATCAAAGAGCGAGGCGGCGGCACCGCCATCTTTATGAACGGCGCGCAGGGAGGTATGGTAACCGCTGACTGCCGCGGTCCCAACGGCAAAGACATCCGGACCTGGGACGAGTGCATTCGCATCGGCCACCTCCTGGCCGATGAGTCGCTACGCATTGTCGCCGATGCTCCCGTGCTGACCAATCCCCATCTGTTTTGCGCCAGTACGACTATCAAGTTTCCTGTCGAAAATGAACTCCTCCGTGCTATTATCAAGTTGTCCCCATTAGGCTTTGAGCTGGACGAAAGCCGGTACATAGCCAGTCAGGTGAACGTCGTCAACATCGCCAATGCACAAATCCTTACCATTCCGGGGGAAGCCCTGCCAAACATCGGCTACTATCTCAAGCGAAAGATGCACGGAAGGCACAACTTTCTTTTCGGCCTAACCAACGATGCCTTCGGCTATATCCTGACAAAGGTGGATTGGAACAGCTTTGACCGCTACGACTACATCACTGAAACTTGCCTGGGCGAAATGACCGGGGAGATTTTTATTAATGAGGCCATCAACTTTATCAATAACTGTCCTCGTCCCATACGTTTTGCTAATTAGTATCTGTTGCGGAAAACAAAAACCGACGATGTCACCCCTGTGAAAGCAGGGGTCCAGAGCGAAAAAGCTGGATTCCCGCTTCCGCGGGAATGACAA
>CAYTND010000347.1:0-3239 GCA_964438965.1 uncultured Pirellulales bacterium | reverse complement strand
CCCCCCACCACAGGGGTGGGGGCTAAACTCCTGTCTTCTAAACTTCTGTCTTCTGACTTCTGTCCGTCAAGCACAGTAATCAATTCCGGTATCGTCGTGATTCCGGTTGGTTCTGTTTTCGGTCTGCTTTTCCGGTGAATCGGCCATATCCTGTTCCTCAACCGACTCATCCAACTGTTGTTCTCCTTCTTCCTCATTTTCCTGGTGTAACTGCCGGCGTCGTTTTCTTTCTTCACGGCGTTTTGCGGGAGTCAAACCAGTGATACTTTGCAAACCTTCGACCGGTTTTATCGTATTGGTATCATAATCTGCCATCTTTCCATTGCCTCAATTTTACCGACAGGTTAAATATAGCACTTGCGTGCAGCTGGCTGACACGCGATTCTGTAATTTCGAAAATCTCAGCGATTTGCTTCATTGTCAGGTGCTGCTGGTAATAAAGCAGGATGAGCTGCCGCTGCTTCCGGGACAACTGTTGTATCGCCTCGGCCAACTTATCTATAAGCTCTGCCCGTTCGATTTGCTCATCAGGAGCGCTCGTACGAGCTGCGGCTAAAATATTACTCAGTGCAGGCGCATCCTCTCCAAAGCCATCGAGTGAGACAAAATACTGTGCACGAGCGTTTTCGAATGTTTCAAAAAGCTCATCAATAGTTATTCCAAGTTTTTCGGCTAATTCGGCATCAGTAGGGGCTGTGCCTGTCTGCTCAAGAATCTTGCGGCTGAGCTGCCGGGCGCTGCGAACCCGCTTGTTGAGATTTGCAGGCAGCAAAGATGAGCCTCTTAGCTCATCAAGAACGGCCCCTTTGATTCTAATATAGGCATAGGTTTTGAACTCGGCATGGTGTGACGGGTCAAAATCGCGTGCAGCTTTAACCAATCCAACAGCTCCTGCGGAGACCATATCTTCAAATGATAACGGAGGCCTCAGATACGTTACGACCTGCCTGACTATCCTGTGAACCATAGGCAAAAGCTCGGCTATCCGCCCATCTTCGATTCCGTCTTTGTCGGATCTTTTCTGGCCTGAGTATGCACGCAGGGCAACACTATTTAGATGCTTTCGGCTATCTTCAGGTGTTCCCAAAGTCAATAAATCGGCTTTGGTGTCGCTAATGAGCTGCTCTTCAGAGATGTTTTCAGTCTTTACCGCCACTATTCTTTTCCTTTTGTTGATTCATCTGGTTTGTAATCATCGCACTTACCAAAATAGCGTTTACCGCCTTTAGAACCAAAGTGCCTGCTATATAGGCAAGCACGGCGCCGACCAGTGCCCTTTTGCAACAGATAAACGGCGAAAGGCCGCTAATCCAACCGATTAGGCTCAAGCCGAAAAAACATATCACGGCAATACTTACTGCAATCGACTTAACGTGTAACGGCATAATTCTTATCCTATATCTCCGTTCCCCGTTTACGCGGGGAACCAAAGTGCCTAAAGTTTGTAAAAAGAACATCGAATATCGAATGTCCAATATTGAATTCTGAACGGCAAACATCGAAATTCGATATTCCTTGTTCGATATTCATTATTCATTTTTTTTAACTTTAGCTTACTTTAGGCACTTTCTAATTTCCTTTTATATTATCACATTGCCGTTCCTGCTAAAGCAGGGGTAAGCTGTCCTTGTCCTTCGGGCGCTGTCATCTCATTTTGCTGTATGGATATTGTTTCTATCGGTTCTACTTCGGTTCCAAGCACAATTTCGTCATAAGCTATGACCGGCAAGAGTGAGACTGTTCTTGATAACATTGCCGCCAGTGGTGAACGTAACCTTGAATCACATAACAAAACCACCTTGTCCCTGCCTTTGTCCATTGCCGCCTTCCATGCTTGTGCACTTTTTCTACTTATATCCATCGCCATTTCGGTGGGTAAAGCGAGGTTTATTCCATCGGCTTCCTGGTGCAAGGTTGAGACTATTTGATGTTCGAGCGCCGGGTTCAATGTTATGGCCGAAATTTTACCAGCCTCGTTCTTATACAGCTCGGTAATGGTTCTGCTTAAGGCTTTACGAACCATCTCAGTTAAAACATTGGTGTTTTTAGTTTTTGAAGCGTTCTCTCCCAAGGATTCAAGTATGACAGTCAGCTCGCGAATCGGTATTGCATCTGTCAGGAGGTTCTTAAGCACGCGCTGAAGCAGTCCAATAGGTACTCCTCCATCGGCCCCAATAACCTCTCCTACCAAAGAGGGCTGAGTTTTGCGAAGCCGGTCAACAAGAAGCTGAACGTCTTCGCGGGTCAGCAATTCGTCTGCGTGTTTTTTCAGCGTTTCAGATAAATGAGTAATGAAAACGGATTCCGGGTCGATTACAGTATATCCATTTAGTTCAGCCCTTTCTTTGTCGGCCGGTGCAATCCACAAAGCAGGCAATCCATAAACAGGTTCAGTGGTTTCCATGCCCTCTACTTTTGTCTGAACATTACCGGCATCCATTGCGAGGAACATATTCGGTTCTAATTGCCCCTTCGCTACTATATGGTCGAGAATCCTAATCACATAAGTAGCGGGTTCAAGATTGATATTATCCCGCAGTCTAACCAGAGGAATAACGATGCCAAGCTCCTGAGCAAATTTTCTCCGCAAGGCACCGATGCGGTCGAAAATAGCACTGTCTTTGCGAGGGTCCACCATAGTAATCAATCTCACACCGACCTGGACAGAAACTCTGTCAATGTCCAGCAAGTCTTCAACCGGTTGTTTCTCTGCTTTTGTCGGCTGCTCCGAGTCTTCAAGCTTTCCGGTACGTGGTTTTCCAGACTTAGCCACGGCTCGTCCTGTTAAAGCAGTACCTGCGGCCAGCAACAGAAATGGTATTTTAGGCAGGCCGGGCACAAGGGCCAGCGAAGCAATGATGAAGGATGCTATCATCAGTGGCTCGCTTGTCCTAAGAAACTGTCTGCTAAGGTCCTGGCCAACACTATGCTTCGAGGAAATTTTGGTTACGAGAAAACCTGAACTTATGGAGATTATCATCGATGGTAACTGGCTGACAAGTCCGTCTCCAATAGAAAGAATCGAATAAGTCCTTATGGCACCGGCAACCGTCATACCGCGTGAGTATCCCATAGCTATGCCGCCGATGATGTTAATAGCAGTGATTATGATTCCGGCCTTTGCATCGCCTCGAATGAATTTGCTGGCACCATCCATAGCACCGTAGAATTCGCTTTCCTTGACAATTTTTTCCCTGCGTTTGTTGGCCTGTTCTTCGGTGATCATTCCGGCATTGAGG
>CAYTND010000346.1:0-3249 GCA_964438965.1 uncultured Pirellulales bacterium | reverse complement strand
GATGCCGCCAGGTTTACGCTGGTCCTGCATAGCTTTGCAACTACCTGCAGAACAAGATAGATACCCACTGCGAAGTGCCGAACTACCGCAGCTTCCGCTGTCGTAGGGGCAAACCAACGGCCTGCCCCAACCACAACAACGCCGAGTAAAAGCAAAAGCGGAATTTCAAACCAGTTCGCCCGCCAGAATTCGACCTTTGAGGCCGCATTAAACAGCCGAATTATTTTCTCTACAACAAAGATACAAAGCAAAACGACCTGAATAGTATGTAAAATCACCTCCGGCAGCAATGGCTCCTTAAAACCGCCGAACAGCATAACAAAAGACGCCGCAACCATCGCAGACGTCAAAGCATTGACGCCGATTAAAACCTTCTCCAGCCGTTTGTTTTTATAATCTATCCGCATAAGTCAAGACTATTTACTATTGATTATTGACTATGCCAAAAGACGGCGGTTTTACGATATTTTCTTCTTATGTTGTTTAGCTGTCGCCGGTACGGCGACGGGTTACTTTCAGACAAAAAGGTGTGCAGTCCGTAAGTCCTAAGGACTCCTTTCGGAGGACTCCTTGCGGAGTGCACACCCTACCTTCTATTACCTGAAAATTTACTCAAGGCAGCTTAGTCAATAGTAAATAGTAAATAATCAATAGTCAATAGTATTCAGGCCACATCCGCTAATCCCAGCGCATCACCGAACTTAGCCAGCAGCGCCTGGCGAATATTTCTATGTTCAGCCTTTGTTAACATTGGGTCTTGCGAGACCAGCTCGAACGCGTTTTTCCTGGCCATAACCAGCAGGTCGAAGTCATCTACGATATTTGCGATTTTCAGGTCAGGCAGTCCGTGCTGTCGTGTGCTGAACATCTCCCCCGGCCCACGCAGCCGCAAGTCATGCTCGGCTATCTCAAAACCATCATTGCTTCTGATCATTACTTCGAGTCTGCTTTGAGCTATTTCACTGTCGGTCTCAGCGAATAAAAAACAATATGACTTAGCTTCTCCTCTTCCGATACGCCCTCTCAACTGATGCAGCTGTGCCAGTCCGAATCTGTCCGCTCCTTCTATAACCATTATTGTCGCGTTCGGCACATCCACCCCGACCTCAACTACAATGGTTGATACCAGCACATCGATTTTACCTTTGCGAAACTCCGACATAACTTGCTGCTTTCTAACCGAGGGCATCTGTCCATGCAAAAGCTCAACGGTAAATTCCGGAAAAACTTCCGTAGAAAGATACTTCCATTCATCAGTTGCAGCCCTGACATCGTTGTCCTGCTCAACGGCAGTAATCCGCGGATAAACAAAATACGCCTGCTTCTTTGCCTTGAGACGTTCGCGGATAAACTCATGCGCTTTGAGCCGGTCTTGCCGGTCAACCCAGCGGGTAATAACGGTGCCTCTGCCCGGCGGCGAGTGCTTGATGACAGAAACATCCAAATCACCGAATGCAGTCATCGCCAGCGTTCGTGGAATAGGCGTAGCCGTCATAACAAGGCAGTGCGGAGTTGTTTGTTTTCGCAATTGCGCTCTCTGTTCGACTCCGAATTTGTGCTGCTCATCGATTATAACCAAACCTAACTTTTGAAACTCAATATCTGCCTGCAGTAATGCCACTGTCCCAACGACAATATCAACCTCGCTGCTTTTTATCTGCTCCAAAAGCTCACCCCTTTTTTTGCCGGTCAATCCCCCCGTTACCAACACTCTTTTTACTTTGCTGTTCCTCAAATACCTTTCAATGCTTAGAAAATGCTGACCTGCCAAAATCTCCGTGGGCGCCATAATTGCCGCTTGCGTCCTGTTGGCCACAGCTAACAAAGCGGCATAGAGCGCCACCACCGTTTTGCCCGAACCAACGTCACCCTGTAACAGCCGATTCATCGGCTCGTGTCTGCTCATATCTGCAGCGATTTCTGCTATACAGTCGTTTTGGTCCTCGGTGAGCAAAAACGGAAAACGCTTCCTGATTCGGCTGTCGATTTTGTCGGTGCAAATGCACGGCCTCGCCACCGAAAAATGCTGCACCTTATACCGTCGAAGCGCCAATCCTAACTGCATTAAAAACAGCTCATCGTACTTTAATCTGCGTTTTGCCTGTGCCAGCTTCTTCTCATCCGGCGGCAAATGTATCCACTGAAATGCGTCCTTTCTGCTGATAAGGTTTGCTTTCTTCAAAAAACTTTTGCCATAAAACTCCGGCACAAGCTTATCAGCTGCCTGCCGAACACGTCCGATTATCTTTTTGATTTGCCTGCTGCTCAGTCCTTTACAGGCCGGATATACTCCGCCGCTGAAATACTCAGCAGAGTGGGGATGTTCTTCATCGAGTACCACAAACTTCGGATTGGTTAATTGTAACTGATGTTTGTATAGAGTTGCCTTGCCCGACGCAATTATTACCTGGCCTGGTGCTAATTGGTTGCGAAGGAATCCACCGTGGAACCAAATAATCCTGCATACGCCCGAATCGTCACTGATTATGGCTTCAAATATCGGCTGCCTGCGATAATCCTGGTAGTCTGTTGATTCGACAAGACCAATAACAGCCGTGTCCTCGCCCGGCTGCATTTGAGCTATCTTTGTCGGCTCGGGAACAAAATTCCAGTCACGTGGAAAATACTCCAACAAGTCCCCGACCGTTTCAACACCCAATTTTGAGAAGGTCTCGGCTCTGGCCGGGCCTACGCCTTTTACATATTGGACCGGCATCGACAAGTCGAGCCTGTTTTGTGATTCTTCGCCAATCTCTGCCGTTATCGTATGTCCAGCCATAGGATATACGATAACAAATTTTACTTAGTTTGAGTAATAAAAAAAACGTTGATATTGACACACAAACAGTATATGACCTATTTAGTCCTATATAATGTTATAATAACACTTGCAGTTGAAAATTGCCGAGAAAATTATACATAACATTGGTTGGAAGGGTCTGGATTTCTGCTACCCGCTTTCGCAGGCATAAGCTTCGTAGGAATGACACAGAACTATTGCTCGAAACCGTATTCGCCGAGCAGTTTCACAAACCGAACGTCACAGATTGCTTTTTCGATAAGTTTGCCCGCTTTTTTTTCACAAGCTACCAGCTCCTGCACTCCTCTGTAGCCGACAGGCCCGACCAAAAAGCCGCCATCGGCAAGCTGCCTGACCAAAGGCTCTGGTATCTCCGGCACCGCAGCGGTAATCATAATTCTGTCAAAGCATCCCGATGGCGGCAGTTGGGACTCCGGCCAGCCGCAACT
>CAYTND010000345.1:0-3261 GCA_964438965.1 uncultured Pirellulales bacterium | reverse complement strand
AACGAAATGCCTTGATCACCGAGTAACCGCCCAACTGGCCAAGAAGCTCCGGCGGTTCGTCGCCATGTAGTTGAATCGAGTCGAGTGCCAGATTGCGGGCGATCGCCAAGATCTCGTCCCGCCGCGAGTTGACAAACACGCCCACTTTGGCAACCCCGTCCGGAATAACAGCGGCAATCGCCTCCGCCTGGTCCGACGCCACGAACCGCGGGCTACGTGAACAAAAGTTCAGTCCAATCGCATCCGCACCGGCGGCAGGGCAACCATCTCGTCCAGTCTCTATCTTTTAGTTAAGTATGAGCAAGTGGAGCCGAAACGCTTTGTTTGTAAGCAAGATTCCGGAACCACGGAGTTTAAGCCCGCAAGGTACGGTGTGCCGAACAAAGAGCTTATTGACCTCTGGGATTTTGGCCCCGAGCCAACAAAACACTGCAGCTACTCCTATCATATGCCCTATGGCCCCTACGCCCTGACCTCATCCTACCTTCCCGGTATGGCCGTCGCCGCTGACAGAAATCCGTGGATACGCTCTGCGGTTGCGAAAGCTAAAGATATATCCAAATTCAATCCCGATGGCGATAGAAAAGCAATTAAAGCGGGAAATTCAATTCCCCATAAGGAAGATGGACAGAACGTTTTGTTTATGGATTCCCATGTAAGCTTTGAAAAATATTCTTTCTGCGGCATTAACGATGATAATATCTATACTTATTGGGATGGGCCGGATATACGCCGCGGCGCTATTCCTAACCTTAAAAGCCAGCCCGCAGGCAGGTTGGATTCAATGCTGGTAAACGACCTTCCCTAATAAAAAAGGAAAGGAAAAAATGAATATTCTCAACCGACGCCAATTTCTTAGTTTAGCAGCCGGCGGCACCGTTGCTGCGATGCTGCCTTTAGCCGGCTGTGAGAACCAGCTTGCCAAAGGCAGAAATCCAGCAAAACAGCCTAACATCATCTTCATAATGGTCGATGACCTCGGCCCCGAATGGCTAAGCTGCTATGGCGGCGAGGGAATGAAAACCCCCAACCTCGACAGACTGGCTGAAGGAGGAATGCGCTTTACCAATGCCTATTCGATGCCTCAGTGCACACCCACTCGCGCCACGCTGCTGACCGGCCAGTACCCTTTCCGGCACGGCTGGTGCAACCACTGGGATGTCCCGCGCTGGGGCGCCGGCTGTCATTTCGATTCCAAATACAATATCACTTTTGCCCGCGTTTTGAAAAACGCCGGCTACGTTACCGCCGCAGCCGGAAAGTGGCAGATAAATGACTTTCGTGTCCAGCCGGACGCTATGGAAAAACACGGCTTCGACGAGCACTGCATGTGGACCGGCTTTGAATCTAACAATCCGCCCAGCGCAAAACGCTACTGGGACCCTTACATCCACACTAAGCAGGGCAGTAAAACCTATAAAGGCAGGTTCGGCACCGATGTATTCGTGGATTTCCTGATTGACTTTATGAAACGCCACAAGAATGAACCGATGATGCTGTACTTCCCTATGGCCCTGACACACGGGCCGCTTACCACCACTCCGCTCGACCCCAATGCCGAAAGCAAAATGGAGAAGCACAAAGCAATGGTTCGCTACACCGACCTTGCCGTCGGCAAACTCGTCAAGACACTGGACGAGCTTAATATTCGCGACAATACAATCGTATTCTTCACAACCGACAACGGAACCGCAAAGAGCATAACGGCGAGGATGAACGGACGCAGCGTCAGAGGTGGCAAAGCTACCCTCGGCGAACCCGGCGTCAGAGAGCCGTTCATCGTTAACTGTCCCGGCCTCGTCCCCGCCGGCGTCGTTACCGATGCGCTGACCGACTTTACTGATATGATGCCGACCTTCGCCGAATTAGGCGCTGCTTCGCTGCCGAAGGACGTTGTCATCGATGGCCGCTCCATCGCGAAGCTTATCCTCGGCAAGGAAAATGATTCTCCCCGAAAGTGGATTATGGCTATGGGTTTTGGCGCTGCAAGGCTTACCACCGACGGCGTTACACCCAAAATGAAATTCACAGACCGCGTTGTGCGTAACAAACAGTACAAGCTCTGGGTGCTGGACGGCAGAAGCGCCAGGTTGTTCGACCTGCTCGCCGACCCCGCGGAGACCAATAACCTCATCGACAGCACAGACCCGAAGGTCCTCGCCGCGCTCAGAAAACTTGAGGCCGTTGTGCGTTCCTTTCCCGCCGAGGATGCTAAGCCGAAATATGACCCGACGCCGCCTCAGCCCTGGGACAAGAAACCGGACTAATACCACATAACAGAAAGGAAAATAATTAATGGAACGATTAAACCGACGCAAATTTCTTAGTTTAGCAGCCGGCGGCACTGCCGCAGCAGCAATGTCTTTGACCGGATGTAAGAGCGCATCTGTTGGAGGCAAAAATTCGGCAAAACGCCCGAACATCATTTTCATCATGGTCGATGATTTGGGCTACGGCGACCTTGGCTGTTATGGCCAGAAGGAAATTAAAACGCCCAACATCGACCGGCTTGCCGACGAGGGCACACGCTTCATGCAGTGCTACGCCGGTTATACGGTTTGCGCACCGTCCCGAAGCGTTCTGATGACCGGTCAGCACACCGGCCACACTCGTGTCCGGGGTAATTTCGCCAAGGTAGGCGGTGTCCTTGTTCTGGACAACGGCTCACCACAAAAACGCGTCCCGCTCGAACCCGAAGATGTTACCGTTGCTGAAGTGCTAAAGCAGGCTGACTATGTTACCGGCATTACCGGCAAATGGGGACTCGGCGAGCCGAACACAACCGGCGTCCCCAACAGGCAGGGCTTCGATGAATGGTTCGGCTATCTCAACCAAAGGCGTGCACACACCTACTATCCGCCGTACCTCTGGCACAACGAAAAAAAGTTCATCCTCGAAGGAAATGCAGACGGCCGGCGAGAACAATATGCCCACGACCTGTTCACCGATTTTGCACTAAGTTTTATTCGCCGCCACAAGCGCGGGCCGTTCTTCCTGTACCTGCCATATACTATTCCCCACGCAAAGTACGAAATCCCGAGCACAGAACCCTACACAGACAAGCCCTGGCCTGCTGATGCAAAGGTACACGCGGCAATGATTACCCGGATGGACACAGACATAGGCCGCATTATGGCGCTATTGAAGGACCTGGCTATCGATGCCCGGACGCTCGTGTTCTACTGCTCGGACAACGAAGCTGCTAAGCGCTGGGAAGGAATTTGCGACAGCTCCGGCCTACTGCGGGGGAAAAGGGGCGAT
>CAYTND010000344.1:0-3268 GCA_964438965.1 uncultured Pirellulales bacterium | reverse complement strand
AAAGAGCCGGTTCCTACCAGCTTGAGGTAAAAGGGCCGGGAAGTGACAGGCGTATTGCCATCGCTTCCGGGGCGGTTTTACTACAGCAGGACAGTGTGCCGGAAATTGAATTTGTGCCCGGCAACGCCGGGTCTGATCAAACCCGCTTTCAGCGGGCCGACCAGAGTCTTACGGTGAATCCGGGAGAAAGACTGAAGTTTGACATACAAGCTTCTGATGATTTTGGGATTGGCCAGATATACGTAACGCTTGGACAGATGCGGGCGAACAGCCCGGCGGAAACAATAAAGCGCTGGAAATATGAAGGACCACCGGGAAGAAAGGAGCAGGTAGCTGAAACACTTCGTTTGTCGGTCGATGCCGGTGTGTTCAAACCGGGTTACAGCTACGTTTTACAAGCATTCTGTCAGGATTTTAGCCCGATGAAGCACCTGGGTCAATCGCAGCCTGTAACACTCCAGGTCAGGTCGTTAGATGAACTGACGATTTCGTCTGATGACCCGTATGGTGCTGCTTTTGCGGCATTGAACAAGGCCATTGAAGCCCAGCAGGCGGCCCTGGGTGTAACGGAAAATGTGTTAACTAATATAGACGATGTGATTGATAAAAGCAGGAAAGAAGCCCAAAACATCAAGAGCCTGCAAAGGCATCAGGGCGAAATGAACCAAAAGCAGAAGCTTGTTGGTGATTATATGACTGAGGCCTGGGATGTATCATCACCTCCGCGTCCAAGGTTTGTTGATAAACTGGTTGAGTTCAGAGATGGTGAACATACCCGTGTAATGGAGAAAATAGGAACAATTGGTGTGGCGAAATCAAAGACTAAAGCCATCCAGTTAGCTAATAAATCTGTTGTTTCTCGTTCGCTTCAGTCCGTCGAAAAGCAGCAGGCTTTTCTGCTCGAACAGCTCATCGCGATCAAAGGTGTAGTTGCCAAACAGAGCCAGGCTGAGGAAGAAAAGGCGGCGACGGAAATTTTAGGCGAAAGTACCGAGTCGCTTGATACAGGCTTAGAAGAATCGCTAAAAGAAATGGCCAAGGAGTTGGATGAGTTCATCGAGAAACAGAAACAGATAATGCAGGAAAGACAAATGATTATGGATAAGCCGCCTGAAGATTTCAGCACAGAGGAAGAGGACAGGCTGGAAGATATTGCGATGGACCAATCCAAACTGGCGGAGATTTTGTCGGATGTGGTGAACGATTTTACTAATCTTGACCTGCTGGACTTCGGGGACAATGCGATGGTCGAATCGATGACAAGTCTCTATGAGGAGGCCGACGAGCTTGCTAAACAAGCCGGGGAAACAGCAGATATGCGTCAAGCGCGAGTTGATGCCCATCGGCTGGAAACTGAAGAGGTGGAAATGGCCGAGGAACTAATGATAAACTGCGAGGCGACGCTGGAGTTTTATGATAATATACAATTCATCGCAGAAATTCCCGAGGATGAGCAGTTGTTTGCGCCGTTAGCTGAGCTGCCGTCGGAGCTTGAAGACCTGGTGGCTGATTTGATTACGACGGAAGAAGAGATGCGGCCGGAGGTGGAAGATATCGGCAGCTATCTTAATTCTCTGGACCATACGGCTGGGCCGGTTTCAGACGGAACTATAAGCAGCACCAGTGCCAAAGGCAAAACCGGCGACCAGAAGCCGGAGGATAATATCATCCAGGGACGCAGCGGAGCCGGACGCAGCGGAATGTCCGACGGCCAGTTGGTAGAGCCGGTAGCCAAGGCGCTTTCTGATAATGAGTACGGTTTGCGAGAACGAGTTTCAAACACGCCTTTGGAAAGCGGACAGGTCAAGGATGAAGACACGAAAGCGCAGACGGGAGGTACAGGACTCGGTAAGGACAGCGACCAAGCCACTATGTTCGGAGTAGGGGGTAAGCTGCCCCCGAAGGTATTAGATATGATGAAAGCCACAGTGGGAAAACAGCTCAACATCCGGCAGTCGGCACAAGAGCTGGTACTCAAGCTCGAAAGTTACAATCTGCCGACAATGGAGCTTGAAAAGTCCATTCAAGCAATGAAAGGAGTAGAGGAGTCTATCAATAGCGCCAGTGGCATTGGTATTCGAGGAGCTTATGACGAAGCTGTCAGCTCGCTGAAAAAATCGCACCGGGCGTTGGGCAGACAAATTGCACTGCAATATACACTGGACAAGGCCGCAAGCAGGAAATTGGACGATATGCTTTCACGGGAACAACTGTATCGTTTTAGGGGCTATGAGCATATGATTAGCGCCTATTTCGAGGCACTGGCACAGGGCAAAGACAAAGGACAGAAGACAGAATAAATGAACCATTTTGTATACAGTTATGGCCGGCAAAAATTATGCTATCAATGAAGTCTATAAGTCAGTTAGGTGCCAGTAAGGTTTTTTGCAGGTGGTTGTGTACCTTGGTGGTCGCTTTGCTTTTTTGCAATATCGGCTGGGCCGTTGAAACTGGAAGTCCCGCACCAATTGCACAAGAGCAAACCCTTGAAATTCGCCGACAGACAAAAACGCCTCGCGGTCGGACAATTGGTGCGGGAGTTCCGTGGCACCTCGAGGATGCTGCGTTTCGGTTTCGCATTGAAAAAGACCCCGCTTACTCACAGATACCTGATGTTCATCTGTCCGATTTGAAAAAAAAGAAGAATTGGACCGGCTCGTACTATAGACTGAATGGGAAGGTCTATAAAAAAGGTATCAATATGTCCTGCCCTGCAGAGGTTACTTACAAACACGAGAAGCAGCATAGGCGTTTTGTAGCATTGGCCGGACTTAATGATAGAGCCGATTCCGATATGTCTGTCAGCTTTGAGGTCTATGCAGAAAAAAGAAGATTGTACAAATCCGGGCCGTTGACCAAACAAATGCCGCCTGTTGAAATTAATGTCGGAGTTCCATCGACAGCCAAGAAGATTAAATTGGTAACGACCGGTTCCGATATGAAAGGCAAGCGGCGGGCAAGTCTGGTTAACGCAGGTTTTCTGCTGAGAGGGAAAAATCCGGAGGTCTCTTATGCCAGGCTCTATATGCCCGGCTATGATGCGAGGGATTTTGAAGCGGTAGTTTTTACGACTATAGGCCAGCGAGTCCCCAGCCGGTTATTTTGGACTCAACAGGATGAGCCGATGGAGATACTTTTCGACAACTCCTATGGCAGTACAATCTATTTTGTTTATCTTGTGCATAAAAATAAATATAAAGCACTTCCCTCGTCGTGGGAGCCGAAAGCCGGGGTAACGTTAGAGACAAGATATACAAGCAAAAATTAC
>CAYTND010000343.1:0-3286 GCA_964438965.1 uncultured Pirellulales bacterium | reverse complement strand
ATCGATTGACGCCCGGATGGGCTGTTCAAATCGTAGAGGATACTTATAGTTGATTCACCAAATAGTGTAAAGCCCCCTGTTCCTGAATCCCGTTTCTGGGCTTGGGCTAATGGATTATGCCTGTTTGCCCCAACCGCAATAACCAGAAAAATTCCACACGCAAGCAAGCCCACAACCGCCAAGCTCCGCCCGCTTCGTCTGGTTGAATTGCGTAAACCTAAACCAGCCAGGGACGCCATCACCTTATTCCAACCGCCGGCTGCAATTCTTAATAAGGCCTGAGTTAATCCAAGTCCGGCAATCAAAAGCAGGGCCCCCGCTCCGAAAAATACCCCTGCAACAGCGGCACTGTCAGCGTTGCCCATGATACCAAGTAGCAGCACCGCCCCAACTGCTGCTACTGCCGCTATACATAATCCGATTTTACCTTTCGAGATCTGCCTGGCCGTTAAGAATTGCCATTCCAGTCCACCGGCAAGAAGTTCACGAGCCGGCCGGGATACCTGTTTGCGCAAGGTCAGCCATATTGCAATCAGAGAAACAACTACCGCTCCCAATGCCCCCTCAATCAAGGAAGATGGTTTCGCATAAAAATATATTGTTGAACTGCTTACCGCTGCCTGCCATACAGTTGCAAGTCCGTAAATCATAGCTTTAGTATAGAGCAGTCCTGCTGCAGTGCCCCCAATAACTCCCAGTACGGCCAATATGCCGCCTTCGATAAATAACAGCCGCCTTACTAACTTCGGAGAGAACCCCACCGCAAGTAACATTCCAACCTGTTCGCTGCGGCTTTCTATACCAAATACAAAAAGAAGCCCCATCAGAATCAAAGCCGCTATAATAAGAAACATACTAAGACCGAGGAAAAGCTGACCGAAATCAGTGCCTTGGTCTCCTGCTTTTATACCGCGTGCACGAACCGATTGAAAAAACAGTCCTGCTGAAGCAGGGTTAACATTTTTTAATAACCTGCCGGCTATACTCTCTGATGACCCGCTGCTTAACGGATAGCGCACCGCAGTTAAATTTCCATACCTGTTGGCCCACATCTTTTGGCCGGCTCTGAGTGTAACAAAGGCCTTTGGCGTGCCCCGATACTGCTGCCAATAATCCTCATCGCGTTTGCGCAGCTTATCAAGGTCGATTGTGATTCCAGGGTCCCAATCCCTGCAATTATTAACATCCGCCAGCCCGGGAAAATCCGGCATTAACTCGGGGTCCACCACCAAATCATCCATAGGCAGAATTGCCTTAATTCGAAAGCTGTTTTTTCCCTCCCGGAGCGCTCTCATCGGCCCGAGAACAAAATAGGTAAGTTCAATTTCATCCCCCTCTTTAGCATTGAGGTCATCGGCAAGCCACTGATTAACGAGGATTTCGTCATCCAGCATATCCATCGGAATAAGGCCGCCGGCATCTGCCGAGGGCTTCATAGCAGTTACCGTCGAATACGGAGTCGTCCTGTCACCCACTCGCAATTTGTTTACGAAATAAGTCAAAATTCCGACGGCTCCATCGGCCGCATTCATTGCAGCGTCGGCGACAGGGGCGTCAATGAATACCCGCCTGCTGCGTATCTCAAACATGTCCTTCCGCTTTAACCGGCGAAGCTCAAGGTCTGCGTCAGCAAGCTGCCAGGATTTCCCCAGAGCTTTATTTGCTTTTTCAATCGTTAAACTATCTTCCGCATCCGCGGCGATTAGCAGCGTGTTGGCCCGGGCGCTGCGGTCGAGCTTTTCCTGCAGCCATTGCAACGGCACAAATACATTCAACGGTGTAACCTGATTGGCCTGTAAACTGAATCGGCCAAAGTCTGATTGGCCGGCGATTGCCTTCACCACCAAACGAAATGCGATGGACAGACCTGAGTCAGGTGTCAGCGGTACGTCACGCGGCATAAGAGACGGCTTTTCAATTCGCAGCACAACCTCATCCCCAACTCCAACACCAAGCTTTGCCGCCAACGGTTTGTTTAAGATAATCGCCTCGCCCCAATTATCTCCAAAGGGATTTTGCGCCGCTCCGACCTTAAAAAAACGTTGGTCAACACCGAGCACCTCAATTCTGTTCGCTCGCGTTGCGCCATCGTCGTTGGCAATCAGCCCTCGTAACTTCAACACAGGCGCCACCACGGTATTAAGCTCTGCAGCCAGCTCGTCCGCCAATTCAGCCCTAAAGAATCTGTTCTGGGGGACAAGAGCCAACTGGGTTGCGCCTAATCGAGCTTTTACCATCATTTTAAGACTGTAACGCACTGAGTCACCTATAACCAGTGCACCAGTCAAAACAACGGCGCTCACCATAACGGCCAGCAGAACGCCCAAATTTGTTCTCCAATAAAAGCCAAGACTTCTTTTAGCAAGCTTCCACAAACTCATCCCCGGCTCCTGTCTCTCAACAGGCCATCGCTTAGCTCCATCACGTGGCCAATTTGCTCTGCGAGCCTGAGTGAATGCGTTACGGCAATCAACGTAACTTGTTCGCTGCGGTTCAGCTCAACTAACAGCTCAGCTATGTTCTCTGAGGCCTCTTTATCCAGTGAGCCGGTCGGCTCATCAGCCAACAACAGCTTGGGGCTGTTAATCAAAGCCCTGACAACAGCTACACGCTGGCGCTGACCGCCCGAAAGCTGGCCCGGCCTATACAGCAAATGGTCTTTGAGCCCTACACGCTGCAGCAGATTCACTGCCCTTTGGTGAATCTCTTTTTTAGGCAGGCGATTTTTACCGGCAAGTGTCGGCACCAAAACATTTTCGAGCACTGTGCACTGCGGCAGAAGATGATGTAACTGAAAAACAAAACCGATTTGACGGTTGCGAATCCTCGCAAGTTCAGACTCGTTCAGCTCGGCAAGGTCTTTGCCGTCAAATAATACCCTTCCCGCAGTCGGACGGTCCAAAGCGCCAATAATATTAAGTAGGGTACTCTTGCCACTGCCCGAAGGCCCAACTATCACGAGGGACTGGCCTTTTGTTACTTTTAGCGTTATATCTTTCAAAACACAGATGCCATCCGCCTTGGCCGGTGACTGATAACTTTTTGTTACATTAATAAGTTCGAGCATATTTGTCCTAACGCAAACTACTGCGCTATTTCTCCATATATACGCACCATTTCTTTAGCAGTTTGCTCGATATTAAATTTTTCAAAGACCGCATCTCTGCCCTGTTTGCCTAATTGCCGTGCATAATCCGGCTCAAGCAATAACGGTTCCATCGCAGAGGCCAAAGCCGTCGCATTATTAGGCTCACACAGCACCCCCCCGCCGGTCATTTCCAACAAC
>CAYTND010000342.1:0-3310 GCA_964438965.1 uncultured Pirellulales bacterium | reverse complement strand
GACATTGGCCGCACGAGCAGGGTCTTCCTTAAGCAATTTCAGGTACAGATAAACGCCATCAACATGGTTATCGACTGTCAATATATCGGTTTTCCTGCCGGCTTGTTTGTACTGTTTTGTTTTGGCTAATATTGTCTCAATTGCATCTCTGCTTTGGGCATGGCTGAGGTCATCATCTCCAATGGCCTTTCCTCTTCCGCTTGGCACGAAGTGGTAAAAGCAAGCCCTTTCGATATTCTCTGCCTCGAAGAAGTCGAACAAGGCCTCCAAATCCTGAACATTCCTTTTGGTAAGAGTCAATCTGAGACCTGTTCGCACGCCGGCGTCCTGACAGTTTCTTATTCCCTGCACAGCCATGTCAAACGCACCGGCCACGCCCCTGAATTCGTCGTTGACCTGTCCTATTCCATCAAGGCTGATGCCTACATACGAAACTCCCATTTGTTTTATTTTCTTAGCTACGTCAGCAGTTATAAGTGTCCCGTTAGTTGAAATAACCGTACGCAAACCTTTCTGAACTGCATATTCAATCAATTCAAACAGGTCAGGCCGCATCAACGGTTCACCGCCGGAGAACAGCACCGACGGCACTTTGAACTGCGCAAAGTCATCCAGGACGGCTTTTGCCTGGCTTGTTGATAATTCATTACAAGTTTTGCCGGCGCCGCTGTCGTTATAGCAATGAACACATTTGAGATTACACGTCCTGGTGATGTTCCACACGACAATAGGGCGTCTTTCGGATGCTTGTTTTGGAACAATTTCACCTTCGCGTTCACCGGAGCCTTTTTTGCCGTAGCGAAGCCAATCGCCCGGTGTAACCTCATCGCAATATAATTTACTGATATTTATCATCGTTTATACTCTGCCTTCTGATTTCTGACCAACATTAACGCGTCGCCTCGGGCGGGACGTATGCACAAAAAGGCTCTTCGGCCATGTAATTACCCGTCGCAGCGTATGCTCTGCCTCGACATCCACCGCATATTTCTCTATAACCACATACCCCACACTTGCCTTCGAGACTGCTGCTGTTGCGCATTCGCGCAAGGTCTTCGTTGTTATGCCATATCTCTGTAAGTTTTTGTTCGAGCACATTACCACATTTTACAGGCAAATACCCACAGGGAAATACGTCTCCCTGATGGCCTACGAACAGCACACCAAGGCCTGCAAGGCATCCACGCGAAGCACCACCATGCCCGGCTCTACCTGGTACAGAACCGCCAGCATTTGCTTTCTTTTTACGAACCTGATACAGGCCTTGCTGCCTGATAATACGTTCATAATGAGGGCCACAGGTTACCTTCATTTGCAGTTCGCCGCGACTATCCAATCTACATATCTCAAGCATCTTTTGTTCATATTGCTCAGGTGAAAGCATGTCCGTTTCAGCCAGGACCTGCCCGCACCCAACCGGAACCAGCATGAATATGTGCACCGCTATTGCGCCTACTGATTTGGCAAGTTCGTAAACATCCTCTAATTGCCCTGCATTATGCTTAGTCAATGTGATATTTATCTGAACAGACATTTCTTTCTCACGAAGGTGTTTGATACCTTGAAGTGCTCTTTTAAAAGAGCCTTCCAACTGCCTCAGCTTGTCGTGAACCTCGGCAGTTGCGCCATCCAAACTCACCGCAACCCTCGCGATTCCGCTATCACGTATTTGTTCGGCTGCTGCTGCATCTACCAATGTTCCATTGGTCGCAAGGGCCGGTATAATCCCCGCTGCCTTCGCCTCAGAAATCAATTCAAATAAGTCATCACGGCATAGCGGCTCACCGCCTGAAAATACCAGGACCGGCATCATAGGTTGCGCCCTGCCTAATTCAGCTAACTGTGCTATCAGACTCTTGGCCTGTGTGGTTGATAAATCTCTAAAAGCCGCTTCGTCAGATTCCAAACGCCGACAATGTGCGCAGGTCAAATTGCATTTTATCGTAGTCTCCCAAAATAAAAGTCTCAGGATTTGATTCGACCCTAAAGCTTCTTTCACGACTGCTTATCCTCCTTACTGTCTGGCTCGGACGTTATCTTTTCAGCGTGCCGTACGATGCTGTCAACAAACCTTGCTGCCTCAGTAGCACCATTCTCCTTAGCTATAGTGTTGACGTTCTTAATTACGCAGTGCAGCAGCTTATTGACAACACGGTTGACCATTATCTCCATGGCCTCTTTGCATGAAGCTTCCTGTCTTGTTCCGACAAAGAACTGCTCAAGCTCGTTTTGACTAATCCGAACAAATTGCTGCTTCAACTGACCTATCAGAGGTCCTATGTCCCTGGCCCCGAACCAGTCCATAAAATCTGTAACATTTTCAAAGACTATCTCCATCCCCCTGGTGATGTCCCGCTCGCGGGCCTTTCGATTCTGCTCTACTACCTCGGCAAGGTCGTCAACACTATAAAGGTACACACCATCCAGTTTATTTATCGAAGGTTCAAAGTTTCGCGGTACCGCAATATCGATAATCAGCAGCGTGCTTCGGTGCCGAGTGTCCATTATCTTCTTGAATGGGCCCTTCCTGAAAAGATAATCTTGTACCGTCGCCGAGGCTATCGCGATATTCGCACTAATAAGCTGGTCCTCAACTTCTTCCCATTTGCCGACCGCAATGCCGTACTGTTCGGCCACGCTGCGACCGCGGTCGTAAGACCTGTTGACGACCGTTATATTCCCGGCCCCAACCTGAAGAAGGTGCTGTACGATAAGCTGCCCCATCTCCCCGGCCCCGATAACAACCACTTTCGCCGATGAGATTTCCGCAAAGAGCTGCTTGGCCAACTCGACCGCAACGCCGGCAATACTGACTCGACCGCATGAGATTGAGGTAGTTGTATATATCTTCTTGCTGGTAGCGAAGGCACAGTGAAACAGGCGATTCAGAATCTTTCCCGTGCTCTTGGCCGTAGAGGCCAGCTTGTAGCTCTCCTTGACCTGCCCGATTATCTGTGCCTCGCCCACGACCATGCTGTCCAGACTCGATGCGACCGTCAGCAGATGCCTGACCGCATCCTCATCGCTGTAGGAGTACAGGAACTCCGCAAACTTCTCCGGCTTAATATTATGAAACTCCGAAATGAACTTAGCCAGGTCATCCGCGTCAGCGCCCCCGGCACGTTTGTCGGCACAATACAGCTCAACACGGTTGCACGTCGATATCAACACAAACTCCGCCTGGCGAAACCTGTTTTTCAGCTCGCACAGTGCCCTGGCCGTCTCCACGGTGTCAAACGCCAGTTTCTCGCGAATCTCTACCGGAGCAGTCTTGTGGTTGAGTCCTAATACTACAATCTTCATTTGTCAC
>CAYTND010000341.1:0-3334 GCA_964438965.1 uncultured Pirellulales bacterium | reverse complement strand
CCAGCCTTGTCCTCGCTGGAGCCAAAACGAAACCTAATTTCTTTACCAGTCCTAAATAGAGACGACCCAGACTACCGACCTGTGTTTATGTGAACGATATTTATATCACGGTCGCGGTCTTTAGCTATTGAAATCGTCTTGCCGGTTTTATCAACAGCTATACTGTGACCACCATAGACCCGGCCCTTCCACGGTCCTTTTGTTATTTCGCCGATAAGGTTGGTCCCCACGACAGGAGCACCGGTTTTCTTCGCTGTTCTTGTAACTACATTCTCAAGCTCTTTACCATGCCCGGGCCACTCATTCTCCACTGCTGCGTATCCGTATGGAACGAGCAGCAAGTCGAGCTTCAGCGCCGCCACACGGTTGAGGATTTCATCTTTATGTGTATCTGCACAGATCAACAGGCCGATTTTCCCAAATTTGGTTTCGATGGCGTTGACGTTTTTACCAGTGGTATAGGGCGGCGTCATCAATTCTGTCAGTACGTTAATCTTGCGATGCTTGAGAAGAATCTGTCCCTTGTCGTTGATTAGTACTGCCGAATCATATAAGTTTCTGCCTTCTTTTTCCGCCAGGCCAACACAAAGATAAGTTTGATAATCTTTAGCCAGCTTACACAGGCGTTCCGAATCTTTTCCTGGAATTGAATGTGCTCTTTCGTGTGCATCAGAATTGACCCAGCCCAATATAATGGTTTCCGGAAAGCAGATAATCTCAACTCCGTCATCTTTGGCCTGGCCAATTGCATTTTCAATTCGCACAAAATTGCCATAGCGGTCACCGTCAAGTGAGAATATCTGGCACATTGCGACTTTTACAGTTCTCGTCTGAGTCGAACGACGCACTTGTCAGTCCTTACTTTCAAATAGGAGACCGCTTCACACAATTTCTTGGCACATATATACTATTATATGACATATCGCCCCTGGTACAATGGTGGAAACTGCTTGAAACTCTCTCCTTACCAAAAGCATCAAACTGTGCCACTTCTGCTGACGGGAAACAGTATAGTCCCTAAGCTTCGGCAATTACAGACTGGACAAAAAAGAGAAAACTATATATAATGGTCTTCGTGCTCAAGCTGGTTGGTTCAAGTAAATAAAAGAGAGGTGAATTATGTCGGCAAATCTAAATCGTCGCAATTTTTTGAAGAAAACTGCTGCTGCATCCACAGGAGCCGTATTAGCATTAAGTTTTGAAGAGAAGGCTTTATTAGCGGCGATAGCAAAAAAGCCGGCTGCGAGAGTGCCGGAAGGCTCTATCAAAGGTTTGCCGATGGGCAAAATCGGTAATGTCAAGATTAGCAGAATGTTTACCGGCGGCAATCTTATCAGCGGATTTGCCCACAGTAGAGACCTGATTTACGTATCTTCCCTGCTGAGAAAGTATTTCACCGACGAGAAAGTGATGGAGACTTTCGAGATATGCGAAGAATGCGGAATCAATACCGCGATACTGCGACTCGATGACCACTGCATACGGATTATGAACAAATACTGGAACAACAGAGGGGGCAAGCTGCAGTGGATCGCCCAGGTCAAGATGACGTCAGATGACCCGACAGGTGAGGCAAAAGCAGCCATCGATAATGGAGCTATCGGAGCTTATGTGCATGGCGGTGTCGCAGACACGTTCGTCGAAAACGGCCGAGTGGACCTTCTTGCAAAGGCAGTCGAATTCATCAAGCAAAACGGAGTCCTTGCTGGTATTGGAGCTCACAACGTGGAAGTGCCCATGGCCTGCGAAGAAGCGGGAATAGACGTCGATTTCTACATGAAAACCCTGCACAGCAGTGATTACTGGTCCTTTACCAAGGAAAGAGTTAAGGATAATGTCTGGTCCGCTACTCCGGAAAAAACCATCGAATTTATGAGAAAGGTGGACAAGCCCTGGATAGCTTATAAGGTTATGGCTGCAGGAGCCATCCATCCCAGAGACGGTTTTAAGTATGCCTTTGAAAATGGCGCCGATTTCATCTGTGCCGGGATGTTTGATTTTCAGGTCAGAGAGGACGTCATCATCGCCAAGGACATATTATCAGGCAAATTGAACAGACAACGCCCCTGGAGAGCGTAAAAAAAACTTAGAATCTGAAAAAGGGATTCATCGCCTCTTTTTTCTCTCGAACCTTTTCATATACGAGAGGAACTTTTTTGCCGTTTTGTCCAGATTTTCGATGTCACCTCCACCCTCTAATACCGCACACATTTCGTAGCCGACATATCCCTGATAGCCGATTTCCTTGAGGCTGTTGAAAAAGGTCTCGTAGTCGATAATGCCCTGTCCCATCGGGACTGCTCGCATCAGACTGTCACGTTCGGCAAAGTTTGTCAGAGTGTGCTCATAATGGTATCTCGGCAGGCGCACGTAATCGGCAGCGGTGGTGTGAACTATAAAGGGTTTCATCTTCAAAATGGCGGCCCTGATTTGCTCAGAACTCAGATGCTGCAGCGTGGGAGTCCAGGCATCGAAGGCAGCCTTGACATTGGGCAGATTGACTTCCCTGAGAAGCCAGTACATCATATCGTGGTGAACTGCGATATCGTGATGATTCTGCACGGCAAGGGTGACGCCGTGCTCCGCTGCTTTCTGGCCGGCGAGCTTTAATCCTTCAACTACCAGAGCATATTGTCTGTCAAAGGGCACGCCGGGCCGTTCGTAGCCGGTGAATATTCGCAGCATATCGGTCCCTAAATCATGGGCCAATTGGGCCAATTCTCCGACATAACAAACCTGAATCTCCACGTTGGGGATGTCGGCCTTGTCAACGCCCACTGTAAAATCCGTATATCCGGCTAAGCAGACCAATTCAAGGCCGAGGTTTTCGATTTTGCCTCGCAAGGCCTTTCGAGCAGCCTTATCGTAATCCAACGGGGAAACGTGAGGCCTTTTAGCCACTAACATCACGCCATCGAATCCGAGCTGCTTTGCTTTGTTCAAAAACTCATCGACGCTTAGCCTGGCCTGTCCTCGCCAAAAACCGGCATAGCTGACAGAATGCAGACACGTCTTTACCTTAAAGTCCTTTGGATTGCCTGTTGGGGTCATTTTTGGAAACGCTCCTCGAGAAAAAAGTAATAATACAATCATCAAAACAAAACAAAACTTACGCATGGCTAAACACCTTATTAAATGCATCCAACAAAACTGTTTACCTGGCACCATTTCCATTATTAACTTTGCTCTTTATCATTTAGCGTCACTCATCGAAAACCCTTACAAGGGGTCCAATATGGTTCTGCCAATCATATTAAACTATTTTCCTCCCTCCACAAGCCTCTTAACACGGGGGTGGTCGCGTAAGGGGTCCCAGGCCGGGTCAAGTCGAAGT
>CAYTND010000340.1:0-3335 GCA_964438965.1 uncultured Pirellulales bacterium | reverse complement strand
GTCTCGATAGGTGGGGGCCTATGTGAGCTTGTCCCGAGCGAAGGGAGGGAAGTCCTGCCTTGCAAGAGTATTATGTGGCATTTGTACATAATCGAGAAAAGTGACAAATATTACACCGGCATTACAACCGACCTCAAAAACCGCCTCCGTCAACACGGAAACCCGCCATTACTTTACAAAGAAACATTCTCTGACAAGCATCGAGCTGCCAAGAGAGAAAAACAGATTAAAGGTTTCTCCAGAGCAAAAAAGGGAAACCTTATAGCAAAATTCAGCAGATGAGTTTACGCTGAGCAACGCGAAGTGAGCCCTACTCGGGGAGTTTTGGACTTGGCCGGTCTACAATAAAGGGGTTAACACAAATCTTCCAACATGATCAATAAACAACATGGCCACCGTGGCTGCTGACACTTTCATAAATTCCCGCCGATTGATACCGGCCCGTCTGTTGTTCTTGCTCATATCTAATTCCTCCACGATTATACTCCTTTCAGATCTACTTTTCGGTATTTATCTTCTTGCGAGTCATTTCTATTTTGTCTTCCATTTTACTGCCATCCGGCAGAGTATATTTGTGATTAAGGGTAAACTTATTGTCGCTGATTTTTTCTATGATGCGTATACTTGTAGCTCCTTGTCCAGTCCCAGACCATCGCCATTTCATTATTTCTTTGTTTCCTTCCAGCCTGCCTGTCCCTTTGGCTACGCAACGCATGCTATCAAACAAATACCCGATTCTTTCACCGGTTTTCGGATCGATTGTGTGAATTTGCAACTCTTTGAAAGGCATACTCAGCATTCTTTCTATATCTTCATCAGAGGCACGCAGAGTATCTTTAAGCTGTTGTATTTGCTCTGGGGTTATTTCGCCTGTCTCAGCCCAGCTTTTCATAATTAAAAACTGCCCATTCAAACCTAACTCTATTGTAAATCCGGCTGCCCCTAGCTCACCTAAATCGATTTTAGCCACTTTTCCCGACTCGTCGGTAAGCCAATCTGATTCGCCCGAGACAATTTTCCACTCGCCAACAATCCATTTGTTCCATTCGTCGTCAAGAGGTTCCGGCTGGAACGAGGAAGGCTTACTTTCTTCGGCGATTTCTTTTTCCTGATTTATCGCACAAGAGGCCATGCTTACCATCACAATGAGCAGTACAATAGATACATGTTTCATTTGAGGTCTCCTTTTATCCTTTATTTGTTTAACAATTCGATTTTAGCTCACGTTTACTGAAAGAAGTTCCATCTGACTTATGTTAGGGATCATTTCTAAGAGCAGAATCCATCCACTCACGCGGGCTGATACCCACCTGCTCGGCGTGTTCGAGCAGCTCCTTGTGGCAAACGAGGCCTGCGGGGTTGTTGGCGTCCATGTAACTATACATAAGGTTGTGCCACAAGCAGGCGGCGAGCCACTCTTTCATCGGGGTCTGCTTTTCACCGAGATATGCATATACCCGGAGTATCTCGTTTTTAACTTCAAAGTCAATATCGATGTGCCCTAAATCGAGGAGTAAAAACTGCATTGGCACACCAACCAACCACTTATCCAGCCCAAGGACATAACCGAACAACAGGTGCCCCATCCTTTCCCTTTCTGTTCCAGCCTTGCGAGTTGGAATGCTCGACTTTCCGATTCCAATACCGTGAATCCAGTTTTCGATGATACGAAATGTGTTATGATGGCAATCAGATAAGGTGTAAACCCCTGAGGCTATGGCGCAACAGGTTCTATACAACTCTTTTTTCTGAGTATTCTCAAGACTCTCAAGGTTTTCCTGAAACTTCGGATCCCACCGAGGATAGATCTTCGGTAGGTTGGCCTTCTCCGATATCTCTGCATCGAGACAAGCCCCGCGACCGCCTTCCCCGAAAACTTCCTCTACAAGCATCTCAGCTTCCTGCATTGTCGAAACATCCGAGAATTGTGAGTGGGGGCCGGTATCCGTGGTATCACTGGACTTGGTGAAGAAATCAATAGTAAGAAGCATCCGATCCATCATCAGCTCTTGGACTTCAGAGAGTTCTGCTACCGGACCAAGCCATTCGTAAGTACGATTGATAAAACCCGCAGCATGAGGGTATCTCTTGACAAACTCCTCCTTGCCCTTGCCCGCAAGATAACCTGTTAATACGGCATGTATTGTTCTCATGCTCTCAATATGAGACGGCTGGGTCGTCTTCTGTTCCCACCACATACCGCTGCACCAGCAACCGTTGCGAAATGAGGGCCCATCGAGTTTTCCCCGGCCGATGGCGTTCAACAATTCGTCAACAGTAACCGGGAATCCACTATCACACGGCACAAGGCTCGCGATATGAGCGCGAATCTGGCGAGTGCTGTCATCCAGATCTCCTAATTTACTCTGTATGTTGTTGATGTGTTTAATTTCCTCATCCCAGTCCTTTTCCTGGCCGGGAAACGTCCAGGTAAAAACCGGCCATCTAATTATCTCGTTACCTGCATTATCCGAAGTAATATTTGTGATTATTTCTACTTTTTCGCCTTCAGATGAAGACTTCTTACCCGTGTATATCGCCTCAAAACCCGGAGATAGCGCGTCGTACGGCACTAATTTATTTTTCTTCTCATTTGCCATAGTATTTCCTCATAAATTTGCGTTAGAATACTTTGATATTTTTGTGTTCGTGGTCACAGATCATATCCATAAAAAACTGCTGTAGATTTCTTATTAGATGCAAACCAGCGATCATTCGTACCGCAGATTCGAAAACCATTGCTGATAAGCAACTGAATCAGCGAACAATCGTGAGGATTGGGTGTACCGAAGTCCATCATGACCCTGGCACCGCCCTTTTTTGCGGCTTTGAGCATTCCTTTAAGCAAGGCGCTGCCATACCCTTTTCCTCTTTCGCTCTCGTCCACCGTCAAATCCCATATCCATGCCATTTTGTTCCAGGCCCAGAAGTTGATGATCCCAAGACCCACCACGGCCCCACTATCATCCTCAAGAACCAGCCACTGAGTATCATCCTGCTTAAGCAGTTTTTTCAGTTCTTCCGTTGTGCGCACTAAACTGATCTTCGCACATCGTGCGGCATCACTTGCTTTTGCCCGGCGAATCTTCACATTCCCACTCCCGGTCTCGGAAAATAACCTTTCGCAAAGCTTCCCATACTTTGGGCCGCCGCTTTGGCACACTCGGCCCTGGACAGCGTGCCTCGCCTGATACGCCGAATCGGTTTGCTGTGATAGGCCTTCTGAAAAGCTTTGACGCGCTCGACGTCGCGGTTGCGCCAAACTCGCCAGCCACGCCAATCACGTTCAACATCATCGACCAGCCCTTCATCAAGCCATCGTAGAAGGGTACTCT
>CAYTND010000339.1:0-3339 GCA_964438965.1 uncultured Pirellulales bacterium | reverse complement strand
CCGGAAAGGGAATCTACCGGTGCCTGTGGTCCCAACCATTTGATGGAAATCCGCTTTGCGATATTTGTCACGATTTGTCTTTCCCGGCTAGGTTTGATGATGTTCTTCATGCCTATTGCGACCAGGTTCGGCAAGGTTACGTTCCAGCTGCAAGGAAGCTCCAGGCATAACCCGGTGCGCTTGCGGTCTTCGGTTAAAAATGCAATATGGTTGGCTATGGCTTCAGTCGGCGAGTTAATCTCTAACCGGCATCCGTCAATCTCGATGGCACCGGAAGTTTTTCTATCGACACCAAATAGTGCCTGAGCTACCTGGGTCCGTCCGGCACCGATTAGTCCTGCCATTCCCACAATTTCACCTTTTCGAATATCGAAAGAAATATCCTCCACGCCATTTGCAGAAGAGAGGTTTCTAACCTTGACACGAGTCTCTCCGATATCGACATTTCGGGCAGGAAAGAAATCCTTCAACTCTCTTCCCACCATAAAGTGGACAATTTTGGGGATATCCAGTTTCGCCATTGACCCGGAATGAACGACCCGGCCGTCCCGCAACACACTGACATCATCGGCCAGTCCAATAATTTCTTCAAGCCGATGGGAAATATAAATAATGGAAAGCCACTGTTCGCGTAGAGCTTTTATTAACTCGAAAAGCATTGCTACTTCACTTTCAGACAGAGACGATGTTGGCTCATCCATAACAATTATCGATGCCTTACGCATCAGGGCTTTGAGGATCTCAACAATCTGGCAATCCCCCATTGGAAGCTCTTCTACGATTGCCGTCGGGTCAATTTTAAAATTAAATTGCTGAGCTAATTTGGTGGTCTGGGCCGCCATCTCTTTCTGGTCCATTATGAAAGGCAGCCGTCCCGACAGCTCCATTCCCAGGAAAACATTTTCCGCCACTGTTAAATGTTCCGCCAGGTCCAGTTCCTGATATATCATCGATATCCCTGCTGATAGAGCTTCGGACGGTTTTGAGAGTACTTGTTGCTTCCCATTGATTTCAATCGATCCGCTATCGGGCTGATATACACCTGCCAGGATTTTCATTAACGTTGATTTACCGGCCCCATTTTCACCCACCAGGGCATGGACAGTACCCCGTCGGACCGTAAAACTGACCTCTGAAAGGGCCTGCACGGGCCCGAACTTTTTAGAAATTCCCCTCATACGCAATGCAATTTCTACATCTGACAATCGGTTTGTATGGGTAGTTGCTATCATTGCAAATTAAGTAAAGCCTTGATCTTAGGCTCCTCTAAGCGTTCGACAGTTATCAGCTCAACACCTGTATCTATTAATTTGGGGACTTCTTTACCATTGATTTTGTCAACCAGAGTCTTGACTCCTATATATCCCATTCTGTAAGGGTCCTGTACCACCAATGAATCAATCACTCCCGAGGTGAGCTTATCGATGAGCGCCTCTTCTGCATCGAAACCAACCATCTTTATATTCTCCGTTCGTCCCTGGCTCTGCAAGGCCTGCGCCGAGCCCACAGAAGTGCCCGCGTTACAGGCATAAAGACCATCGAGTTCTGCGTGTTTGGTCAGCAGGTCTTCGGCCGCCTGCAATGCCGTCTCCACAGTGGCCATTCCGTATTTCGTGTCCACGATTTCAATATCAGGAAATTCTTTCTCGATGGTATCAATGAAACCATTTTCCCGATTGGTAGTCGAGCCTGAACCGGGCATAAACTTCACTACAATTACCTTGCCTTTTCCGTTGAGAATCTTTCCCATCCGCCGTGCTGCAATTACACCACCTTGATAGTTATTCGTAGCCGCAAACGAAACATACTTGTCCGTATTGATTTCCGAGTCGATAATTACGCAGGGTATGTTCTTGGCGAACATTTCTTCCACCTTAGGAACGAGGGCATTACTACCATTGGGCGCCAGGACGACACCTGCAACTTTCAGGGCAATAAAATCTTCGACTATCTGTATTTGCCTTTCCCTGTCACTTTCAAGCTCCGGACCATTCCAGGAAATTTCATAGCCCAGTTCCTCACCCGCCTTTTTCGCTCCTAAACGTACTGACTCCCAGAAAACCGATGATGTCCCTTTGGGAATCACAGCGATACGACGTTCATCATGGCTGCTCCCTTTCCGGATGATTCCAATTATGATAAAAACCGCTGCTATCACAACCAGAGCAATTATACCTATAACCTTCTTCATAATTTTTTACTCCTAACTTCTATCGTAGTATCTAATTATTTAAAACCAAGGATGTGTGCACGAATTTTAGCAGAAAACATCGTGGACGGAAAGTTTAACATTGATGTTTACCAAAAAACACGGGTCTGTTTGCAAATAAAGAACTTACATATATTTGCCACAGGCCTTGATTCTACAATGATTATGGCAAGGTTAATTCAAGGTCCGACTAACTCGTATGAGTTTTTGTGGCGTACGGTGGATTGTTTCGTATAATGATACACTGAGTATAAAGTAAACAGGTGAGTTTGATAAGTGCAATATACCGCGGATAATATTTTAGTGAGGCCAGGCGTTTTTCCGGATGACCCGGATTTGATTTTGTCCATCACGCCGGAACAGGCGGGTTGGGAATATATATCCTTTCAGGCCAGACGACTTGCGGACAATCAGAGCTGGTCATTTGCGACAGGTGAGAATGAGCTGGTTATAGTGAATTTAAACGGGCGCTATACCGTTCGTTCGAATCGAGGACAGTGGTCTGGTATCGGCACGCGTAAGAATGTTTTTAAAGGCGCAGCTCACGCATTGTATCTACCCCGGCACAGCGAGTTTACTATTACGGCTGAAGAAAGTGGTGAGTATGCCGTGGCCTGGGTACCGACCGACCAGGATAACGAACCATGGTTGATTAAGCCTGAGGATGTAGCGATTTCGGTACGGGGAGGTGATAACGTTAGTCGCCAGATTAATGATTTGCTGCCTTCGGGCTCGCCTGTCCATCGCCTGGTGCTGGTTGAGGTTTATACTCCCAGCGGCAACTGGAGCAGCTATCCACCTCATAAGCATGATGTCCACCTAAAAGATGACCAGGGTAATCTGCTCGAAGCTGACCTGGAGGAAGTATATTTTTATAAAATTGACAAGCCCGAAGGTTATGCCTATCAGCGGGTGTACACCGACAAAACATCCTCTCTTCACAAGGCAGGTTGTCCCATTGATGCTCTGGTTCGGGCGGAAAATAACTGTGCTGTTCTAGTTCCGGAAGGTTATCATCCCGTGGTTAGTGCCCCGGGATATACAACTTACTATTTGAATGTATTAGCAGGCAGCGCCCAGACGCTCGCCAATCAGGATGATCCGAAATACACCTTGGATAAAGATACTTA
>CAYTND010000338.1:0-3340 GCA_964438965.1 uncultured Pirellulales bacterium | reverse complement strand
GATAACCACGCACCTATCCAACGATGGGCAAATTCGAGCACAGCTATGCCGGGGATCGACAGCTTTTCTGAAATTGCTTAGATGCGTGGTTGTGTTGTTGCACTTAGTCAGAAAGAAGGTACACAAGATGAACAGTAAAACCATTTCTACATATAAAGACTGGATGAAAACAACTGCATTTAAAGACTTTGTTGCGGTTGGCGTTATTGCCTTCCAGGCCATTGTTTTGGTGGAAGTTTTAGACTTGGGAAAGACACTTACTGAAACGGCCGCGCAAAAAGCTTGGCCGGTCGATAAATTTATCACCGTACCTATGATCATTGCGTTAGCCATAGCATTTTACGCTCAGGGTCGGTTGAAAGAACGTACAGTTGATCTGCAGGAAGCTAAAAAGATGGCTGAAGCCGCTAACAATGCAAAGAGCACTTTTTTAAGCAATGTATCGCATGAACTGCGTACTCCGATGCATGGTATCCTCAGTTTTGCCTCTTTCGGTATAAAGAAACACGCTACCGCCAATCCTGATAAGATACTCGACTATTTCCAGAAGATTCGGCAGAGCGGCGAGACACTGCTGACGTTACTAAATGACCTGCTTGATTTGGCCAAGCTGGAATCTGGGAAGATCACATATAAGTTTAGGCCGGCAAACCTTAATTCACTGATTGACATAGTGAGGGAAGAGTACAACTCGCTGGCATTAGAACACAATCTGACTATTCGGTGCGAACATCTCGAAGCCAACGAGAAAATTACGCTCGATGCCGATAAGATAAGGCAGGTACTCCACAACTTATTAAACAACGCTATCAAATTTTCGCCGGAAGGTGGAACAATCGATATTATCTCGTTCAAGAAAGCCGATTCGATAGTAGTTTCGATCCGAGACCAAGGCACAGGTATTCCTGGGAACGAATTGGAAAGTATTTTCGACAAGTTTGTTCAGTCAAGCAAAAACAAGACCAGTGCTGGTGGTACTGGATTAGGATTGCCAATTTGCCGAGAGATTATAGCCGCTCACAAAGGCCGCATCCGGGCTGAAAACAATCCTGATATAGGTGCAAACTTATTGTTTGAGATTCCGTTGTCTTTAGAAGCTAATGAGCAGAAAGAGGTATTGGTTGGTAGTGCAAGGGCCTAATTACTTATAAGGGGCAATATTGTGCAAGAGAAAAGTAAAATTTTAGCTGTCGATGATAATTCGATTAATCTGGCGGTTATCGAGGAATTGCTTGAGAGTCAATACAATCTAATGACAATTTCCACAGGTATAGATGCTCTTAGGATGGCCCAGGAATTCCAGCCTGACCTGATTATATTAGACATTATGCTGCATGGTATGAATGGTTATGAGGTGTGCCAACAAATACGAAAGATCTCATCGCTACGGCATACTAAGATTATTATGGTATCCGCCAAGGCAATGACATCAGAACGTCTCAAGGGCTATCAAGTCGGTGCCGATGATTATTTAACTAAACCCTTCGATGGAGAAGAGCTTTTAGCAAAGGTGTGCGCCCATTTGCATCCAAAACCCATTAAAGCAATGCAAGAAAACGAATAAAACTTGCTAAATATCTGATACGACAGCATAAATGCAGTAATTAACTCATACTTGTTATCAAACGAGTGAAATCGAGCATGAAAAAAAAGTTGCTGATTGTAGACGACGATGAAATCAATGTTGGGATTCTTAAGGAATTGCTGGAAGAGCAATATGCGTTGGCCACAGCCAGTAGCGGTCAACAGTGTCTGGAGAAAATAGGCCGGTTCAAGCCCGATCTAGTGTTGCTTGATATTGTGATGCCCGGCATGGATGGGTACGAGACCTGTCGACGAATCAAATCAGATCCCCAAAGCGAAACAGCGCATGTTATTCTTATCTCGTCTAAAATTTCCATCGAATCGCGACTGAAAGGTTACGAAGTTGGTACAGATGACTATATAACAAAGCCATTTGACAACGATGAGCTTCTTGCCAAAATAAAAGTCCAGGTCCGCCTCAGGGACGCAATTATGAATCTGGCATCACTGTATGCCCAGTTGTCCGAGGGGCTTCGTTTGGCTGGTATTGTTCAGCAGGATTTTCTACCTGAAAAACTGCCAAACTGTGATAAATTACGTTGGGCTACTTTTATTGCGCCGGCCGAGTGTGTTTCAGGTGATATTTATGGTGTAAAGCGTATTGACGAGCAGCATGTGGGCTTCTATGTGGCTGATGTAGTAGGCCATGGAATGCCTGCTGCGCTGTTATCAATCTTTATAAATCAAGCCATTGCCATGTATGAGGACGCTCAAAACAATCACTGTGTATTGTCGCCGGCGAAACTTATGAAGAATGTCAATTTGCGAATGTCTGCACAGAAACTCTCAGGCGGCCAGTTTGTAACTTGTTGCTATTGTCTGATCAATATCAACACACTACAGCTAACCTACTGCCGTGCAGGACATCCATATCCTATTCTTATCAGACGGAAAGAACAGCCACAACACTTGAAAATCGAAGGCTCACTACTTGGAATTTTTGGAGAAGCTGAATATAGCCAACGAACCATACAGCTTCAATCCGGTGATAAACTGCTGCTGTACTCCGATGGAGCCATACCGTTTATCAGCAATTCCAATGATACAGCTCCCTTTAATTTCAGAGAAGAATTTCGTGAAATCATAGGCCGGCCGATTGTTGAGATGATGGATAAATTTAGTGTGCTTGCGGAAAATAAAGAAGTGGACCCTTCCGAAATCGACGATATTACGGCAGTTGGCCTTGAGATACTTTGAGATTTGCATACACACCGATCGCACACTTTTATTGTTTTTGGATTATTTACAATTCTCCCAAAGCACACAAAACTTGCCGTTAAAAGACCAAAGCCTAATTTACGTGTTCAAAGGAGCTGATATTAAAGAGGTTATAGAAATCTGGACTAAAAAACACGCACAAAAAACAAGGAGTTGACAGATTGTAGTACGGACTTATTTATTGCTTGCTAATATATTATAGAACGTTGCGGTTAGCGGGGGGTGGGTGGAGAGTTTTTAGTTTTTAGTGTTGAGTTTTGAGTTGGGTAGATGGGGGACAAACAAGAGGGAAATATTGAATATCCACCGCAAGGTGTCCTCCGTAAGTCCGCTTGGGGACGCCTTCCGGCGGGGACGCCTTACGGTGGAGTCCTTAGGACTGTGGAGAACAAGGAATTTTGAATGATGAAGTGCGGATGGCGGAGGACAGATAGAAAATAAGCACGAAATACGAGGCACGAAATCCTAAACAAACTTGTCTGGCGACAGTCAAGATTCAAATGACCGAAATACAAAATTCAAAACAGGAAGGGACTGA
>CAYTND010000337.1:0-3343 GCA_964438965.1 uncultured Pirellulales bacterium | reverse complement strand
GTTTCTATCTTTACCTGCTATTGCCTGGGAAAACAAAGGTCCTTTTTCAGCGTTAGGAAAAGCTTTTGGGATTATTAAAAGGCATGCCGTTCAATTTTTGACAACATATACCCTAACTGGTATTGCTGCTTTGTTCATGGCCATTCCGTTGGTAATAATTTTTGCCTTAGACGAAAGCGGAGTAAAATTTTCAGATCTATTTTGGACAGTAGTTATTATATATGGGGGTATTGTTTGGACACTGGGAATTTATTTAGAACAGATGTCAACCGGAATGCTTTACTTGTGGCATTTGAAATGGGTACAAAATGGATCTGTTGGAGAATTATCCTCTGTTCCAAAACCTGACTTGCTCGATGATGTTTATGAATTAAAATAAATCAAAGCATCTAACAATGCACTACAGCGAATGGTTCGACGCGTCCTTCGACTTTGCTCAGGACTTGCTCACCATCGCTGAGCTTTACGTTATGCGCGGTTCACCGGAATTCAATAGAATACACGAAGTTCCCTGCTGATTAGGGGAAGAAGCACACTTTGCCAGAACAGTATGAATCGGCCTTGGCTCTGAGTGACGCTCGTTTGGTTGTGCCGGGAGGGGAGATTTATGCCAACGGGATCTCGAACGCAGCGAGCCATCCCCAAGCTTGTGCCCGCGAAAGCAGGTACTGCGCTTGAGGCTGCCACCCATCGCAACTCAGACGCAACCAGAATCTGTGAGAATTTAATAACTACGTTACAAACACCAACTTACATAACGATAAAAACGGTTAGAAAGACCGTTGCTTAGGTCAAATCACTGTATAATGGGGAAAGTGGGGACTAAACGGCCCTGCCCACCCATCCTTCGTTAATACTACGGAGGGCAAGCAGGTGGCGGTAAAAAGAACAAAAACCCCCCACCACAGGTGGCGGTAGGATCTTATTTTGTGCGGGGCAAGAATTGGGGCGTCGTCGTACCGACGACGGCTAAACAAGGACCCCGCAATAAATTGCGGGGCTAAATAAAACTTCGCAGGAATGACAACCCCTCTTAGTGCTATTCTTAAGGTTACTCAGGCCAGTATCTTTCGGTGATTATCTTGTCTTCCGTGAAGAAGTCGATAACTGCTTTGCCCTGGGCCTTGATATCGGAGAAGAGTGAGTTCTTCATTCCGCCGAAGGGCAGTGGGGCGACAGGCGCCGGGATGCCAATGTTGACGCCGATCATTCCGCATTCGACTTCGAGCTTGAATCTTCTGGCCCAGTGGCCGTTCTGCGTGTAGATTGATGCGCCGTTGCCGTACTCGTGGTCGTTTATTATCTTTATGGCCTCGTCAAGAGTATCGGCTTTAAGGATAACGACGACGGGACCGAAAATCTCGGTCTGGTGGACTTTCATTCCGGGCTTGACATCGACAAAGACGGTTGGCCCGATGAAGTGCCCCTTCTCGCAGCCGGGCACAACTATCTGACGACCATCGAGTGCAAGTGTCGCCCCCTCTTCGGCGCCGGCGGCAACCATCTCAAGAATGAACTGTTTTGCTTTCGCTGATATCACAGGCCCCATCACCATCGGTTCCTCAGCCACCTGGGGGTCAAGGGGGTCCGCTACAAGCACTTTCGACGAGGCCTCGACGAACCGCTTGCAGATCGTTTTGTACATTTCGTCGCCAACGGGCACGATTGCCGAAGCCGCCATGCACCTTTGGCCCGCACAACCGTAGCAGGAGGTAATCATATTGCGGATGGCCTCATCGACTTTTGCATCGGGCATTACAACCAGATGGTTCTTCGCCCCGCCCATTGCCTGGAAGCGTTTGTTGGCTCTTGCACATTTCTCGGCAATGATTCTGCACGTGGCTGACCTGCCCACCACGGAGACACCTTTGACCTTCGGGTGTTCAAGGAAGGCCTCGGCGAGGTCGCGGTCTCCGTTTACGAGGTTGAAAACTCCGGGTGGCAGACCGATATGATCGATGTACTCGGTGATGAGCTGCATTGTCAGCGGGACTTGTTCGGAGGCTTTGACGACGTAGGTGTTGCCGGTGGCCAGCGCGTATGGAAGGAACCAGAACGGGACCATCGCGGGAAAGTTGAAAGGGGCGATCATTGTAAAGACTCCCACGGGAAGACGAAGCACCTGGCCGTCGATATCGTAGGAGCAGCCGGTGAGATAGTCGCCCTGCTGCAGGACCGGCATCCCGCAGGCGACTTCGCAATTCTCCAGGGTGCGCTTGACCTCCGCGCGCGCATCGGGAAGGGATTTGCCCATTTCTTCGACCAGTACGCGTGCTATTTTCTCCTCATTTTGCTCTATGAGCGCCACCAGCTTGTAAAGGGGCTTGACACGTCTGGCGACAGGTGTGATGCTCCAGTCTTTGAACGCCTCGGCCGCGGCCTCGATTGCGTGGTTCGCTTCTTCTTTGGTCGAGAGCGGAACCTTTGCTATCAGTTCACATGTGCTCGGGTTTTCGACGTCAAGATACGATTCAGTCTCGGCGTCAGCCCACCGGCCGTTGATATAGTTTCTTACAGTCTTCAAAGTCATCTGCTCTCCTGCCGGCCTTGCCAACTCTGAGCAATAGGCCGACTTGAAACTTCTATCTGCTGCAAAACTATGCTACTTCACACGTGCTTGTTCTATCGCAGCGGCAATGCTTGCACCTTGCTGGAATTTGACGCCCTGGTCTGCAAGGCACTTCTCTAATGCCGAAAGAAACAGCATGACGTTACTGATTGTTGAAGCCGACCCCATCAGGCCGATACGCCACGCCTTTCCCTTAAAAGCACCCAACCCACCGCCAATTTCAATATTGAACTCATCAAGCAACCTTTTTCGCAAGGCGACATCGTCCACGCCTTCAGGTACGGAAACCGCGTTGAGCATGGGCAGCTCATAGCCCGGCTGCGCTACATACTCAATTCCAATGGCGTGCAGCCCTGCCTTTAGGATATTGTGATTGGTTAGATGACGTGCCCACCTTTGTTGCAACCCTTCTTCGGTGACCATCTTCAACGCCTCCAGAAGGGCATAGTTCATGTTGATAGGTGCGGTGTGATGGTAAAGACGCTCACTTGACCAATACCGGCGTATCATGGACAAGTCAAGATACCAGCTCCGGACCTTGGTCTTGCGATTCTCTATTACGTTCAAAGCAGCGCCGTTGAATGTAACAGGCGAAAGCCCGGGCGGACAAGATAAGCACTTTTGAGTACCCGAATAACAGGCGTCAATCCGCCAGCCGTCGATATCGACGTTCATTCCCCCCAGACTGGTTACCGCATCGACCAGCAACAAAGCCCCGTTGTCGTGGACTATCCTGGAAATCTCTTCGAGCGGCTGGCATGCACCCGTTGAGGT
>CAYTND010000336.1:0-3344 GCA_964438965.1 uncultured Pirellulales bacterium | reverse complement strand
AAGCTCTTCGTGGTGTGGTAATTAATGCTTAATGGTTGCTGATTAACGATTGGGTGATTTGAATGTTGAATCATGAAATAACTTCTGTTGCGGGTAAACATAAGCCTCGCCGGCGTGTTGGCAGGGGCACCGGCACCGGGCACGGTAAAACCTGTGGCCGAGGACATAAAGGTGGCGGCAGCAGGGCCGGCTCGACTTCCGTTACGCTCCATGAAGGCGGCCAGATGCCTTTGTTTCGACGACTGCCTAAACGCGGTTTTAGTAATTATAAATTCGCAATACGCTGCGAAATCATAAATGTCTCGCAATTGGAAAGATTCCAGGATGGGGCTGATGTTGGCATAGAGCAATTATCCGATGCCGGATTGGTTGACAGCGCCAAAAGCAAAATCAAGATTCTCGGCAAGGGATACCTGACAAAAAAGCTGCGGGTAACAGCTCACAAATTCAGCAAAACAGCAGAGCAGAAGATTGTGGCTTCCGGCGGTGCAGCAAAAGTGATTTGATTGTTATCTGTATATTCTATCATGCGCAAGGAAATATGAAACTGACATATCCGCTTCCCAGAAGTGGATACAGAAAACGAGATGAGAAATAATGCTTGGAACGGTAATTAACATATTCAGAATCCCGGACCTGCGCAATAAGGTTCTTTTTACTCTGGCGCTGCTGATAATATACAGGATTGGTTTCCATATCCCCGTTCCCGGCTTTGACCAGTCGAAGATAGCTGAAATCACCCAATCGAGACCAACAGATAGTCCCTTGGCAAGAGCTGCTGAAATGATGCAGATGTTCACCGGCGGAACCTTGGGCCGCAGCAGCTTGTTTAGCCTGGGGATTATGCCTTATATTACCTCATCGATTATTCTTATGCTGTTAGGTGAGGTCGTTCCCGCTTTGAAGAAGCTGCGCCAGGAAGGACAAACCGGCCACAAAAAGATACAGGAGTACACGCGCTACCTGACTGTGCTGATATGCGTTGTCCAGTCGATAACGTTTATGAAGTTGTTAGGGGGAAAGGGATTGACCTATGCGGGTATGTACCGTCAGGCAATGATAATGGGTATTGTTGGCATGACGGCCGGCACCGTCTTTCTTATGTGGCTCGGCGAGCAGATAGATGAATACGGCATAGGCAACGGTATTAGTTTGATAATTATGGCCGGCATTGTCTCCAGAATGCCCTGGGCAGTCAATATGCTTTGGCAGAATGTTAACTTTAGAGTTGGTGCACCGGTCGGCACCATAGGTCCGGCAAAGATATTGTTTCTGATAGCAGCGTTTGTATTCGTTGTTGCAGGTGCCATACTAATAACCCAGGGCCAGCGCCGAATACCGATTCAACAGGCAAAGCAGATGCGGGGACGTCGAATGTATGGTGGCCAGAGACATTATCTGCCGCTTCGTGTCAATCATGGTGGAGTGATGCCGATAATCTTCGCATCGAGTTTTATGATGTTTCTGCCGGTGATAGTTGGCTGGTTGGCAAACATTCCGAGATTCAGTGAATCGGGTTTTCTTTATAGTTTGCAAAACGCTTTGGGGCCCAGTGCCTATACGTACAACGTTTTGTATATGTTATTGATATTCCTGTTCGCTTATTTTTGGACGACTGTACAGTTCCAGCCGAAGGAAATGGCCAAAAACTTGCGGGATTCGGGCAGCTTTATCCCGGGACTTCGGCCCGGACGGCGAACCGCTGAATATTTGGAAACGGTAATGACCAGAATCACTTATTTTGGAGCTTCATTCTTAGCTATAATTGCCGTTGTGCCGTCGGTGATTTCAATATTGTTGGGAGTTGATTGGCGGATAGCTACATTTTTGGGCGGTACCGGCTTATTGATAGTTGTCAGTGTCTCCCTCGACCTGGTTCAGAAAATCGAGGCTAATCTGTTGATGCGCAGCTATGATGGTTTCAGCGAGACCGGCAGGATAAAAGGAGCGTATGGATGAGAATAGTTTTATTGGGCGCTCCCGGTGCGGGCAAAGGAACCCAGTGTAAGCGTATTGTTGCCAAATATGGCCTGCTGCATCTATCCAGCGGAGATATCTTACGCCAGGAAAGGGTTGCAGGCACCGAACTGGGAAAAAAAGCCCAAAGTTATATGGATTCAGGTGCACTTGTGCCGGATGAGGTAATAGTTGGGATGATGGCTGGTGCGATAAACAAAGCACCGGAGGCCGGTTTCGTACTGGACGGCTTTCCCAGAACCGTTCATCAGGCCGCCGAGCTTGATAGATTGTTGAAGGCTTCGGACGAGAAAAAAATAGATGTTGTTTTGAACCTCCAGATAGATGAGCAGATGGTGGCTCAGAGGATGACTGGCAGGAGAAGCTGCCCTCAATGTGGTGCGGTTTACCACATTGAAAACCTAAAGCCAAAGGTTGAAGGAATATGCGATAACGATGGCACCAGGCTTATTCAAAGACCTGATGACAGTCTTGAAGTGGTGATGAATCGGCTTAAAACCTACCGCCGGCAGACAGAGCCGGTGGTGGATTACTATAAGAATAAAAACGGTAGCACGGTTTACGACATTGATGCTAATAAGGATGCCGACGAGGTAAGCGCTTTAGTATTCGAGAAGTTGGATGCTCTATGGCTATAACGCTTCGCAGCCGAAGAGAAATCGAGTTAGTTCGTAAAGCGGGCGCTGTCGTAGAAAATGTTCTTTCAAAATTACAAGAGATTGCAGAGCCGGGAGTAACCACGGCTCACCTGGACAGTGTGGCTTTGCAAATGACCACTAATGCCGGGGCAAAGGCTTTGTTTAAGGGTGTCCGCAGCCCCTCGTCTCGGATTCCGTTTCCAGGTGCGATTTGTGCCTCGATAAATGAGCAGGTCGTTCATGGAATTCCTTCCGAGACCGTAAAACTTAAGAGCGGTGATGTCCTGAGCATTGATTTCGGCGTTAGCCTTGACGGCTATTGTGGAGATGCTGCTATTACGATTGGCATAGGTGATGTTTCCGAGGATAAACAGAGGTTAATAGACGTAACAAAGCATGTTCTCGATATAGCGATAGCAAAGGCTGCGCCGTCTGTTAAGTGGAGCCGGATAGCTTCGGAAATGCAAAACTATGCTGAATCGGCCGGCTTTTCGATAGTGAAGGAGTTTGTTGGGCACGGCATTGGCAGAAAAATGCACGAAGAGCCGAGAATACCTAACTTTGTCAGCGATGAGTTATTAGCCGATGATGTTGTTTTGACCGAAGGTATGGTTATAGCGGTGGAGCCGATGATTAATGCCGGCACCGATGCCGTGCGAATACTGAAAGACGGATGGACAGTGGTAACAAAAGACGAGAAATGCTCAGCTCATTTTGAGCACACAATTG
>CAYTND010000335.1:0-3364 GCA_964438965.1 uncultured Pirellulales bacterium | reverse complement strand
GGATGTCCCCGTCACCTTTTTCCCAAACCAGCGTTCGCTTTGTTCCGTCTCTATTCGTTAGTGGGAGAAAACCATTCACGAAGTCCATCTCACCTGCAGCAAAACAGACTGCCTGCCACCACTCATCGAACTTCTCGGCTTGTCGGAAGTGCAACTCGATGTTCTCGAAAGTTTCTAATTCTTGCTTTTTCTGGCTGGAAATGGAGTATTTTTTCTTCAAACCGGTGATCGTCTCCCGCAGCCGGACCGAGCCTACGGCCAGGAACACCAGCACGAGCAGAAACATAGTACAGATAAAGACGATTATCGTCTGACCGTTGCGTGTGACCAGCATGAACATTCCAAGTCCGGCGGCAAGCAAGGTCACTACGTAAGCCGTTATGACTACGTGACGCTGATGGAGGCCAAGGGCCAAGAGCCGGTGATGAAAATGGCTGCGGTCGGGGGCGAATAAAGACCTGCGTTCGAGGAAGCGCCGCAGCATAGAAAACAACGTATCAAAAATGGGTATGCCCAAAGCCAGGACGGGCAAAGCTAAGCCGACGATCGTCTCGGTCTTCGTGGCAGATAAGACACTTGCCGAGGCAATGGTGAAACCTAAAAACAAGCTTCCTGAGTCCCCCATAAATATTTTTGCCGGCTCAAAGTTAAAGAGCAGGAAGCCTGTCAAGCTGCCTAAAAGGGCGAGCATTAGCACCGCCATGACAACGTCATTGTTGCAGATGGCAAGTATGGCAATTACTCCACAGGCCACTGCCGATATCCCTGCTGCAAGACCGTCAAGACCATCACTTAGGTTAACGGCATTGGTAATGCCGACAATCCAGAAAAGGGTAAAAGGCCAGGAGAACCAGCCAAAGTCTAATATCAGCCAATCGGTAATAGTTATTGATTCGATGCGGATACCGGCGGAACATACGATAATTGCGGCAGCGAGCTGGGCCCAGAGTTTTGTGCGTACGCGAAGGGCTCTTACATCGTCCACAAGACCGACGAAGAATATAAATCCGGCAGCACAGAACACCACAACAATTTTAGAATGAATGAGCCGAAAACTGTCGCCAACAACATTTGGCAAAAACAACACCGGTATGAAAAGCCCCATCATAGACACAAAAATCGCCACACCGCCTATACGAGGAATAGGTTTGGAATGGACTTTGCGTATGTCGGGAGTATCGACGATATTAAGCTGCCTGGCAACACGAATAACTATCGGGGTTATTATGACCGCCAGTACGGCAGAACCGAGATATACAGATAAGTAAGTCTTCATTGTCCAGCTATAGGTGTTAGTTTTAGATTGTCGATCTTGTTCAGACTCCGTCCCCGTCGGTGTACCAACCGGGCATATTGCACAACGTGCACTCAATACTCAGCCTTCTCTTGAAGGCTTCATCAGTTTCCAGAAAGCATCAGGGCAATGTAATTTCTTCGGCTAAGACAGCAGGGTGGACTGAAAGGTCCGCGACAAACGTTTCGGCGGCTTTGAGCTGTGGACGCAGTTGTAGGCATATCTTTGCCTCGGCCATTGCTTCTGGTATTTCTTCTATTTTGACGAGGAGCTTTGCCAGTTCTAATCTCCAGTAAACCTGGCTATACTCCCGCGCCAAGGCTTGACGATAACATTCTATCGCTGCCTCGTTATTTTGTTGCTTGCTGTAGATATTGCCCAGGCGTGCAAACACCGAACCGGGAGTGCCGGGCTCGGAGCATTTTGCTTCAAGCAAACCCTTTATTTTCTCTCGGGTTTCTGCTGCAAGGTCGTTATATTGCATATCATCAAGAACATTGGCCACATGGGTTAGCCGGCCAATATCATCTCTGGCTGCCGAAATAGCCAGATGAGGCCGGCTAAGCTGATTGACATATATGTCCACAACATCCTTAAACAGGCTGCCGTCAAGCTGCACCGCCTTCTCGAATTTTGCAATACAGTCTTGTGTTTTTCCCTCCACAACATCGAGCCAGCCAGCAACAAAACAGGCTACTGGGTCACACGGTGCCAGACGAAAACCTTTCCTTATTTTCTCCGCGCCGGAGTCGTCGTTGAGAATTAACTTTTCGATTTGGCCAACTACGCTGTATGTCGGGCCGTATGTCGGGCACACTCTGAGGGCCTTGTGAAACTCGGCAACTATATCGTGAATAGTCGGCATTAAATCATCAGTGATGATGATTTCACCGGTATCAGGGTTTGTTGCTTGACAGATTGAACGCCAGCGATACACATTTAGCCAGTGTCGGTATCTAATATTGTCCGGCTGATAATCTACTGCTGCTGCTGCGCGAGAAATCAAATCTGCATACTCGGCGTCTGTCCCCCGCCAGCTTTTGCCTATAAGACCTTTTTCTATATCAATGACCTTTCCCCAATGGGCCTCAGCAATACGAGCATTGTTAGCACCGGTTAGAGCCCAGCCCCAAAGTACACATACACCAAAAATAACAGTTATCCGTAAAACTGTGGAGTTCCGAGACGGCGTAAGTACCTGGGCAGTCCTTCTGTTGCTGTTCTGTCCTGGCTGGGCCAAGACCAGCAATAGGGCACAAAATATGGCAGATAAAATGGCGTTGGCTGGTAGGTGCTGGCCGAAATCGCTTAGGCTGTGGATAAGTATCGCCAAAATGCCAAAACACAGTCCGTACGCCGCCGAACAAATAGGCTGCTTTGTACTGCGAATGTTTTTGACGCTGCGTGACAAGACGATTATCCCAAAGATTATTAGCAGGCCCAACCCGACGAGTCCCGTCTCCTCCAGCACCTGGGCGTATTCGTTTTCTGCGTGGGCGGCCAGCGCCGTTGCTGTGGAGCGGTCGAACATTGGATAAACCACCGAATGCGTTCCAAGTCCGGTTCCGAATAGTGGGAATTTAGTCCACGCAACCCAAATGTCTTTGAGTATTTGCAGCCGGCCGGATTCGGCCTCATCTAAATCTCTGAGAGTCGCCAGCCGATCATAGACGGCATCGAAACCTATGTACAAAACGCAGGTAAATGCGATAAGTGCCATAACAACCATTATCCAGCCATGACTCCTGAAAGACCGTCGTGAGACAAAAAGTAGTGTGGTAAAGGTCATGGCGATAAGCATGCTGACCATACCGCCTCGGGTCAGAGAGATAAAAACCGATGCCGTACAAAGACCAATCACTGCTATGAGCAGCCACAATGACTTTGCAGAACCAGAACTCAAGTACTCGACGATACCTGCTGGTGTTACTTTTTTGCCGGCAAAGCTTTCATGTAGTTTCACGCAAAGCCAGCCGAGTGCTGCCCCGATTGACAAGTTCATAAATTGCCCGTAGTTGCTGTGGTTGACAAATGGACCTGAATGGGCCCCGCCATAGCGGGTGGGCACAA
>CAYTND010000334.1:0-3383 GCA_964438965.1 uncultured Pirellulales bacterium | reverse complement strand
AAAACCGGGTGCTTGTGGATATGAAAACCATCCGTCATGCGGGTCTTGTTTCCTTTCGGGGTGGGCAGTCGCTCCCACACGCCACGGGCGGCGCGGCGCCTGCGGCGGCGCAGCATGCTCGGGAGCGCGTTGGTGAAGAGTCACTTCTCATTCTACAGATGTGCGCCGCAGGCTGCAATTCCGCGTTGCGGACACGGGGTCTTGAGGCTACAATGGGTAGTGGCATATGAACATTGAGTTCGGTATCGTCGGCCTGCCTCAGAGCGGGCGCACAACGCTCTTCAACGCCCTGACTGCCGGCCAGGCCGGGGGTGGTGGTCAGTCGAGGGGTGGCACCCACCTCGGCGTCGCCCAGGTGGCTGACGCGCGCCTCGATGCTCTGGGCGGCCTGCTTCGGCCGGAGCGTACGGTCATGGTCTCGGTGTCCTACATCGACATGGGCGCGTCCGTCAAAGGTCTCGTCGACAGCAAGGAAATGGGCGGCCAGCTTCTCAACCAGCTCAGCGCCGTCGATGCCCTCATCACTGTGGTCCGCGATTTCGAAAGCGACGCTGTGCCTCACCCGGCGGGAGGCCTGGACGTAGATCGCGATATCGCGGCCATGAACCTGGAGCTCACATTCTCCGATCTGGCGATCCTGGAGCGGCGCCTGGAGCGCATCGCGGCCACGCTGAAGGCGGCCAGGTCCGCCGAGCGCGTGCCTCTCGGCCGGGAGCAGAGCCTGTTGGCGCGCGTCAAAGGGGAGCTGGAGCAGGAGATTCCGATCCGTGAGCAGGACCTGTCCGCCGAGGATACAAGGGCGATCAACCATTTCCAGTTTCTCACGGCGAAGCCGCTGTTGGTCGTCATCAATGTGGGGGAGAACCGGGTGCCGGAAGCAGCGGCTCTGGAAGCGCAGTTGAACACCACGCACGCGCGACCGGGCTGCCGGGTGGTTGTCCTCTGCGGCAAGCTGGAGATGGAACTGACGCAGCTTGCCGCAGAGACGGCTGAGGTCTGGAGGGCGGAGTTCGGGCTGAGCGAGTCAGGGCTCGACCACGTAATCAGGGCGTCCTACGACCTGCTGGGCCTGGTCACCTTCTTCACCGGCTCATCCTCAGAGATCAGGGCGTGGCCCGTCCCCGGCGGCACCCTGGCGCCGGCGGCGGCCGGAAAAGTCCACACGGACATGCAGCGTGGGTTCATCCGCGCCGAGGTGATCAGCCTCGACGATCTGCTGGCCTGCGGCGGCTTCCCTGAGGCTCGCAAGAGGGGCCTGCTTCGCCAGGAAGGCAAGACCTACGTCGTGCGGGACGCAGACGTCATCACCTTCCTGTTCAACGTGTGAGGTCGGTGCGCGCAGGACTGTTGACATGCCTCACCCGCCGCGGTAGGATTCTGGGTGGTGTCCTCCTCCCGCGTTAACGGAACGCTCCTGCACGATCGGAACGACGTCTGGTGACCGTTTCCCTGAGGCATATTGATGATTCCGCGTGCCGGCATGAGTAGAAGGGGCACGACCATCCTGTGGACGGTCGTGCTTGCGGTGGCCTGCGGCGCCCTCGTCTGGCATCTGGCGTCATGGCATTATGGCGGCAAACACGGTGAGATTTACGACCAGATAGAGCGCGGCAGGGGCTACCTGGCGGCGTTGTACAACCTTGGGACTGTCCTGGGACTTGGGCTGCTGCTGGGGCTCCTTGCGGACAGGGTCAGCGACTTGCTCAAGCGAAGCTCTGACAAGCATGGCTGAACGGAACGAACCGGCGGCTGACGATACCCCCGGCTGTAGAATGGGGGGTCCCGATTGATAACCTTCCCCATGCTGCCGGACTTCTCCGTCAGCATCTTCTTGCTGGCGTTCATCGGTTTCGGGGCCGGTACGGTGAGTGGCTTCTCCGGAGTGGGAGGAGGGTTTCTCGTCACGCCGGCTCTGATCATCCTCGGGTTCCCGGCCAATCTGGCCGTCGGCGTCAGCCTCACATGGGTCGCCGGCAACTGCGTGGTTGGAACGTTCCGACACGGCAGAATGGGCAACGTCGATCTCAAACTGGGATTGATCGTGACGGTTGCCGCCACGTCCGGGATGGAGGTCGGGGTCCGTGCCCTCAATTGGGCGAAGGACGCCGGCCTCGCCACCGAAGCTGTGCTGGCGCTGACGCTCGTCGCGCCTCTCTCATCCGGATCGTACACGCTACTGGAGTCTGTCAGGAGCAGGAGGCTCATCGAACAAGGTATGAGCCGGCCGGCCGGCGGGACGATGCCGCCGTCGCTGCCGCTTGGCAGACTTCTGCAGGGCATCTCTCTCCCGCCGGTGCTCCGGTTTCCCAGATCGGGCGTCAGCCTCTCGCTGTGGACGATCCTATCCCTCGGCTTCGGGGTCGGTGTGGTGGCGGGCTTCATCGGCGTTGGCGGCGGGTTCATCATGGTGCCTTCGCTGGTGTACTTGCTTGGCGTGCCCTCCCTTGTCACGGTCGGCACCGCACTGTTCCAGACCTTCTTCTCGGCCAGCTACGGCGTCGTTCGCCACAGCCTGAGCAGCAATGTAGTCGTCTTCGCCTCCGTGATACTCTTGCTCGCATCCTCCGTGGGCGTGCAGATCGGCGCGACTGCCACCCGATACGTTCGCGGCTTCCATGCGCTATGTGCTGGCGATCTGCACGCTGCTGGCCGCTCTCGGCGTCTCACTCAAGCTGGCGGGTGTACTGTCGAACGGGGACAGCGCCTGGAGCGAGATGGGGTCGCAAATCGTGGCGTTTGGCGGCATCGGGTTGGCGGTGGTGATGGTGCTCTCATTGCTCTTGCTGGGGATGAGGCGCCGCCGAGGAGGCCACGTCCCGCTGTGGACGGAATCACTTCTGTCTGACGACAGGCGTTAGGGCCGGCCGTGCCAGGCCAGGCGGCACTCTGATTGCGTGCACTTGCCTGCGCTTGCTATAATCGACATGCGGGGCTGTAGCTCAGCTGGGAGAGCGCCTCCCTTGCACGGAGGAAGTCAGGGGTTCGAGTCCCCTCAGCTCCACCATAAGGTGTCAATAGGCAAAACCTCCATGTTCTGCCTACGTTTTCCATCTGTTGGTATAGGCAGTTTGTGATGCGCTACAGCCTTTTCATATTCAATAACGATGCGCTTTATGAATGACCTCAGGAAGGATTTCCTTTCGTGAGAATCTATTTCATCAAGGACACTTTGTATGTCTTCTGCATAGGATTTAACATCGTTAATATCTACAGTTTCAATCCCCTCTACTACCATCTCTGCTTCTAGTTGAATCTTCGCGCTACTTAGCTCGCTTTCTGTTGTTCGTAGTTCTTTGATCCTGGGTGCAAGATCATCTAACTCTATCTTTCCCGTCTCTAGCGCATTGTAAAGTCGAGATAACCTATTTCTAACATCACCCATC
>CAYTND010000333.1:0-3390 GCA_964438965.1 uncultured Pirellulales bacterium | reverse complement strand
CAGCCGAAGCCGCAGCCAGCCAAAAATGGAAGATAATTTATTTACAAGTCCTAAGGGAAGAATTGTGAGTATTTCCGGCTTTTCCTGCCGGCGCCGGAGCGCTATGTTCAATGATTCAAAAGTACTGAGTGTCATAATGAACAAGCGTGCTTAACGTTTGTTTTGTAAGGCAGGAAACAAAACCAAGAGAGCAGAATATATTGCTCTGCGCAGACCAGATGAGAAGAAAAGGAAAGGAGTTGTATTATGAGAAAAACGTTTTTTGTCCTGGTGGTGGCGATGCTCACTACACCGGTGTGGGCAGCGGTTACCATTACTGCCACCGACCTGGGCGAAGGAGTAGTCGCCATCGACTATTCATCGGATGAGACTGCGCTGGTCAGAGCGTTTGCTCTGGACATCACGGTCGATACCGGTACTATTGACGCCATCAGCGACTTCGCGGTTGGTGATGACAACAACGGCTACGGTATTTTTCCGGCCAATTTCAGCCGGTACATTACTGTGGATCCTGCGACCGGTGAAGTCAGTGATTGGAGTGTAGCTGGTTATTCGCCCGTGGCTGACGGAAATGACCCGGGCGCACTGGGCGGCCTGGGTACGAACGGTATTACCATCGAGATGGGCTCGCTCTATGACACGAAGGCTCCGGCCACGCAGGGCAGACTTTGCACCGTTACGTGCAGTGAAACAAGCCTACTGACTATTACCACAAATGCAACACGAGGCAATGTTGTACTGGAAGATGCTTCAGAAGCAACCGTGGATTTGACAGGCGCAACCAATGTTCAAATCACCATTGGTGCAATAGCGTCATATACTGGTCCACAAATGGACGAATGGGTTGCTGTTGGTAAGCCTGATTGCTGGTGTGCCAGTATTAACCCGAGACAGTGCCATGGTGACGCAGATGGCGCTTCTCAGGGCAAGAATAAGTACTGGGTGTCAACCAATGACCTGGACATCCTGATTGCAGCCTGGAATAAGCCTCTGGAGTTACTCTCCGGCAATCAGATTTGTGCTGACTTCGACAACTTGTCTCAGGGTAAAAATAAGTATCGTGTCTCGACCAATGACCTGGACATTTTGATAGCCAACTGGCAGCTTGCCGATGCTCCGGCTCCTGACTGTCCATAATGCGGACTCAGAGAAGTTGTAGTAATTGGCGAATTTGAAAAGCCGGAGACACTAAAGGTGTGTTGTTTCGAAAGGATTATATCGTCGAAACGAAAGGAGATGATGATGAAAAGACTACTATTGCTGATGTTGGTTCTTGGGATGACATCGGGAGCGAACGGTGTGCTCATTCAAGTCGATGGTCAAGACCCTGGTCAGGCCATTGACCTCGCTGAAGGTGTTACATCAGTAATCAGTGTTGTAAGCGAGGACACTTCCAGTTGGCTGGGCTATATAATCGTCGGAGAGGGCGGTACGGGGGCCTTAACCAATGCAGTCAATCTGGATGCAGCAGGTGATAAGGCGGCTGTTTTAGCCTATACAGAGGCCGGCTGGGGTGCCGGTTATGAGCTTACAGTATCAATGGGTCAGGGAGGTGTTCCTGCTATTGCCGTCGGGCCGCAGTTTACGATAAATTACTCAGGTGGTGTATTAGGTGATACTGCCACGATTTCGTTGTTCGTTGACCCGGAGTATGGGGTCCCGGCCGATTCAGTAGCTATCACTATTATTCCTGAGCCAATGACCGTTATACTGCTTGGTCTTGGCGGTCTGTTTCTGCGTCGTCGCAAATAAGATGGTTAGCCTTGGCCAAGGCCAACAAGTTTGTTACCAAAGAGGCAAGTCTCTCGACTTGCCTCTTTTTTTGTCTTGCAGCCCGTGTTGAGGTTTCCTAATATTTATAAATGGGCTTTGACCTATGAAACAATTATTGGTCTTATCAATTTGTGGTTTATCCGTTTTTCTGCTTGGTAGCTGCCGGAGTTCCGCCGGCAATAAAAGCGGTGTCGAAGTAATTATTGACGGCGATGGACAGTTCCCAGCGTTTCTTGTCGGCAGATGGAAAGCAGATAAAGGCGGGTGGGAAATTGTCTTTGAGCCGGATGGGACGATTTCCTCAGTGGTGGTCAGTCTCGGCAGGGCGAAGATGAGGCCCGGCCGGGTAACTGCTACGCAAATGAAAATGGGTGGTAAAGGACTATTCGAGCCGGGCCAGTGGACGGTTCAATACTCGCAGGAGAAGCGAGAATTAATCGTTGAGATTGCAATAGAACACTTTCGCGTCGAACTTGACGATAACGCGGTGCAAGGCCGAACTCGGGATTTTTTCGTTGGTCTGGTTTCCAGTGATGGCCAATTGTGGTGGACTGACCGATTCAGTTTCCCCGAATACATCGTAGATACGAAGAAATATCCGAATTATAAGCTGCCTTTTAACCCTGATGACAACCCGCGGGAGAGTTTAATCTTCCAAAAAGTTACAAAATCAAAATGACTAAAGTTTGAGGTTACTAAAGTGACAGCAAAGCTGTCATTCTGAGCGAAGCGAAGAATCTCTCTTTCGTTGGCCAGATCCTTCGGCTGCGCCTCAGGATGACACGTAAGTGTCACTTTAGCTCACTTTAGGCACTTTGAATTAAGGAAATGGCTTTTCAGTAATCAAAGTAGCGGATTCCGTATTTATCCATACCCTGCCAATCGAGTCTGATTGTTTTTGCCGCTGCCTGATATACCCAGCCATAGTTGCCGGTTGCGTTTTGAGGAAATGTTTCACTGTTTCCGAGCATCCTGATGTCTTTGCGGTTATTGAAGGGGTTCTCGGGCATTTTTAACATATAACGCCCATTGGCTATGAGCTGATTATGAAAATTGGAACTGCTTGGAGACGTCTGTGGGTCATCATTTGTATAGCCCGGCGGGATGCCACTGTGCTGGGCGGTGTACAACTCAATCGCACTTCGTAATATGCGCAGACTGTCCTTGGCCACAGATTCCTTAGCCATTGTTGACTGGGACTGAAATTGAGGCACAACAATAGCTGCCATAATTCCCAGGACAGCGACGACTATTATCAACTCAATAAGTGAAAAACCTCTTTTCATCTTTTGCTGCCGTTACCTGTTTATTCGTTGCCAACAAGCGCACAATCCACATGCACTCCTAGGGAGTCCGCCGTAAGGCGTCCCCAAGCGGACATGCAGACTTACGGACTGCAATTGTCTTTTCTCTTATCGACTTACGCAATCGACCGCTTGAGTGGGCAAATATATTATAGGACGGTTTCTTTGCCCTGCAGAGCCGGATCGTCGCTCGTCGCTCGGGTCACGGGGCACGAGAGACGAGAGACGAGAGACGATTGGCAGTTGAGGCTTTATCAAAACGCGCCCGGCAGGACTCGAACCTGCAACCTTCGGATTCGAAGTCCGCGACTCT
>CAYTND010000332.1:0-3400 GCA_964438965.1 uncultured Pirellulales bacterium | reverse complement strand
ACCCATCAAAGTAACACGGGCCGATTGGCTTGTCTTCTTTATTGCTGCGGTTATTGTGGTGGTCTCTTTTTACATCCCCGGCCGGCATGTCACCGAGCCCGACTACAAATCGTACTTCTACCGGCCCTTATTTGCCCTCGGACACATATCAGCCATCGCAATCTTCCTGAAATGCCTCTTGAAGTCTGAACGCAGACCGTAAAAAACACAAAGGAAATTAAAAAGTACTTAAAGTGAGCTAAATCCGCCGCGGCGGATAAAGTGCCTAAATTATGGATATCAGGAGAACAGGAAATCAGGATACAGGTTATCAGCAGAACAGGGTAACAGGAAAAAATAATGCTACTTTGCAAAAGCCATGTAACGCGAGCCTGATGTCCTGATAACCTGATGCCCACTACCTGATAGCCTGATACGCTGGTAGCCTGAATCTTTAGCTTACTTTAGGCACTCCAAACTTTAGCTCACTTTAGGCACTTTTAGTTTCTATTGTCCCCGGAGGTATGTGTTGCAGCCGGCCTTTTCTGTAGTCTGCGCCGAGCGTTTCCGTTCGTTTCCTGCACGAACCCCTCGAACTTGCCGAAAATCATCTTACCCGCCGAGGTTTGAAGCGAGCTGGTAATACTGATGAGCAATTGGCGCCCAATTTTGTTACGGGCACCCTCTACCACAACCATCGTCCCGTCGTCCAGATAGCCGATGCCCTGCTCGATCTCTTCGCCGGGCTTTATTATCTTAACCTCCATCGTCTCGCCGGGCAAAGCAACCACTTTCAGCGAATTAGCCAGATCGTTTATATTCACCACATCAACTTCACGCACTTGTGCAACTTTACTTAGGTTATAGTCGGTTGTTGCTAATCGCCCGTTACAGGCCCTGGTAAACATCACCAGTTTCTGGTCAACACCCTTGACCTCCTCGACCTCCGCTATCATAGTGTCATCAATCTCCACTTCAATAACGGAACTTGACTGCATCTTGTTGAGTATATCAAGTCCACGCCTGCCGCGGTTACGCTTGAGCTTGTCGGCCGAATCCGCTATAAGCTGCAGCTCATTGAGCACAAAACGTGGAACAATCAATGGAGCGTCGAACAGCTTACTCTGACACAAATCCGCAATCCGTCCGTCAATAATTGCCGACGTATCCAAAACCAAAGGCCGCATGCCCTTGGTCTGCTTGGCAAATTCCACGTAAGGAATCACAAAACGCACATCATCCTTGGTCCGCATCACGATACTGATAACAAGATAACATATACATATTCCCATCACCGATTTGATTGCCTTAAGGGCTACCTCTGTCAAACCAAGCCTGTGAATTTCGTTTAGCAGATCCAGAACCTGCGCCAAGCCCCAGGTCAAAAATAGCCCCACCAAAAGCCCAAAAAATACCCCTGCGAGAGCCCCAAGTCTTTTTTTAGGCGTTAAAATGTCCACAAGAAAGAATGTTATTGCCAGTCCGGAACCACACCAAAGGATTGCATTTAAATTCGCTCTGCGTATCTCATCAGGGAAGTTTCTAACTTCGCCGTCCTCTGTTGTGTATTGTGAAATGGCATCTGAACTTATGTAGCCGACTACAACCGCGAAAATAAGGATAATAAATATACCTCTAAAAATCAACAGTAACATAATTATAAACCTCCCAAATTATGACACTATTTTATTATTTACAATCCAAACTATTATATCCTGCTCACAAACTATTATCAATAATTACTTTATATTCCAAAAACAATTTCTTTTGGTGCTCCAAAAGCTGCTAAAGTTCCACACAATTTCAACACCGATTTGGCCCTAAGAACGCTCGGAAAGAACCAATTTTCGCTAAATCTTCTCTTGGCCCGGAATAATCTTGACAAGTAGCAATACAGGTAGTAACATTCCTGATACACTAAGCGATGGAAAGCCGCGTTGTGTTGACGTCGGATATCAGGTTTTTAGTTGGGTATTGTTGCATCTTTTGTCGGTTTTTGCAACAAACTTAACTCTATTATGCAATCGATGTCCGATGAGTTGAAGTTTATTGAGAAGATATAATTGTTCTATGAGAGGAGGCAATATGTCCGATGAAACTCAAACAAAAAAAGAAATGAATAACCAGACCGTTACCCGGGATACCAGCCGTCCGGGTTCGCCACATGTAGGCCCCATTGGCTTTTTGCTCACGGCTGTGTATTTGATACTGTTATCAATTGTCCTTGTGGTCGCCATGGTTCAGTGCTGGGCGCTTTCGATTTCGGATGGGAGACGCCTGCTTCTTATTGTGGTATTTGCCGGTGCGCTCGGCGGACAGGTGCGCTCTCTCCGCTCGTTTGCCTGGTATGTTGGTAATAAAGAATTGAAGAGGAGCTGGCTGACACAATATATCCTAACACCATTCGTTGGAGCAATCCTCGCGATTATCTCCTACTTCATTATCCGTGGAGCCTTCTGTCCAGCGAACTCAAACGTACAACAGATAAATATATATGGTTTTGCAGGTTTAGCCAGTCTCGTGGGAATCGCCTCCGAGCCTATAGCGCTCAAGCTCAAACAGGTGGCTAATACCTTATTCACGAAGCCGATACAGGGAAAGGATTCCAATCCTCAGGAATAACCAGACTCATATCGGCCCGCTACGGCCTCGGCGAAGAGGTAGCCGAAGGGTTTTACGTGGGGTTTTTGTTTAGCCGTTGTCGGTAAGCCTGCCCTGAGCGCAGCCGAAGGGACGACGTCCCAATGCCTGCCCCGCACCAAATTAGGTTATAATTTTGGTGCGCGGGTCATTGCGAGGTCTGCCTTTTAGGCCGAAGCAATCTCAATACTGTTTAGCCCCCAACCCCATGATCTTACCTGCCTATAAGGCAGCGTTGGGGGGGCGTCCCGAAAGCGCCATACGTCATCACATGCCCAACATCACCACACAACGGCCATAATACCTGTCCCCTAATCTATCGCGGATTAGCTCTGCCACTACGCACATTTCACCGCGTTTTTTAATTGACAAGGACTGATAATATGTTATGTTGTAATATTCGCATCTAATGACCCTTTTGGAGGAGATAATCCGCATGGCGTTAAATCAACAAGATTTTCGTAAAGACAAGTCTAAGCCGCTAAAGGCGCACACAGTGTGCAGCGTGAAAATATCAACAATTTTTCGAAAAGAGAAAAAGATGAAAACGACAAAATCGAAGATCCGCTGTGGCGGAATGCTAACAATTCTGGTTTTGGCATTGGGCCTGGCTGCGGAGGTTGCCAACGCGGACTTCGTGTTCGGTACTCCCACTAATCTCGGCACACCCGTCAACAGTTCATATCCCGATGCTGGACCGAGCATCTCGGCCGATGGCCTGGAGCTCTACTTTATGGACTATATAGTATCAGCCCCCCCCCGTCCCGGCGGGTATGGTGGG
>CAYTND010000331.1:0-3400 GCA_964438965.1 uncultured Pirellulales bacterium | reverse complement strand
GATATAAAGTCAGCAATAGTCATTTCTGCAGAAAGGCCACTGAACTTTACTTCTCTGTCCGGCATGGAGCGGGGAGGGGGACATGTAAATCCCGGCGAAGCCATGGGCCTTCCTTTAATCATAACACCACCAACCTTGAGCTGGGCAAATGTATTGATCGATGACTTAACTGAATCTGAAAGAACCATTCGGTTAAGGAATGTATCGGAGCAGTTTCAATCGGTCTGGCTCTCGATGGAATTATCTAACAACGAACGGATACAATCTGTTGATATACTCCCCAATCAAGTTGATTTGGCACCTTCTGAGAGTATCGACATCTTGTTCAAGTTGAGATTCAATCCTCCCGCACAGCTTGGAGAAATTGAAGATATAAGTGGTGATGTCATCATCGATATGGATAGTCAGCCGGAAGCGCTGCGCGTTCCCGTATGGGCGCGCATTATGAATGTTCCGCCTCCTCGGGCAAGTGTGTTACTAATCGATGATGACGGCGGCGATTCCATTGAGAACCAATATATCGAGGCAATCAATCTGACAGGTTATGAGGCAACTTTGTGGGACGTGGACAAACTCAACGCTTATCCCTCGGTGCAATACATGCAGAACTTCCAATCAGTTTTATGGTTTCTGGCTGCTACATCACTTTTCGATATCTCCGACAATAAAGTGCTGCCATTCAACGATCGAATTAGATTCAATGTAGCACTGACACAGTATTTAGCACAAGGTGGCCGGCTGCTACTCTCAGGTATGGATTGGAGCGATCAGCAGGAACAGACTTTATTTGGACAACAGGTTTTGCATATTTTAGAATTTACCCATGATCCATTTGTACGTTACTCAAGCTCTGGAGAGATTTTATCTCAGGAAACCACTTTAGATATTTCTGAAATAACCGATAGTCCCATCGGCCAGGGAATATTCGGTTTGAATGCTGAATTCGATGCAGACTTTCCGAATATGACGGATATCTTAATATTGGACCGTAGTGATGTAGCAAAACCGGCTCTGGTAACTAATCAGAATCCTGAAGACGTGATCGGGATTACCGTGGAGACCGGCAGTTATCGTGCTGTGTTCTTTTCTTTTCCTTTAGAGCGAGTATCAAATAATGGAATAAACATGATTATGCAAAACAGTCTTAATTGGCTGATGAACGGCTCAAAAAAGCTCTTATCCATTCACTCGGCTGAACCTGAAATTCAAAAAGATAACACTGTTCCCTTGGCAGTTACATTAACAGTTGAAGGAATTAATTTTTTAGTCGGCCATGACGTTCTTCTTAATGATATCCCCGTGGAAATAACGGCAATCAATATGAATGGAAGTCTGGAAATTCTTGTTCCTGCAGGATTGCCCCAAGGACTTTACGATATTACCTTACGATCTCCTGATGGTCAAAGCACCACCGTATCGGAAGCGTTTATGGTAGAAAATCCAATCCCAATACAGGGTGAGTTATTGTCAAATGTTGTAAAACTTTAGCATAATTACCGGGCATATAATATCCCATTTCGCACATTATTGTGGAGTATTCCTATCATTTGTGAGTGCTCTGTCACGTAGTATACAAATATTACTAAACTGCAATCATTTATAGAATATACTCAAAGCGCAATGAGATGCGCATGGAAGCCCCCCTAAGTAGCCCCTTTTTCGCGAGTTCACGGCTACAACCTTTATACAACTCAACAACCCATTATCTGCCAATTTGAAAAAATTCCCGATTCGTAAGCTCTACAGTAACAAGGCTTTATAAAAATCAAAAAAAATGTAAACGGTTTCAATGAACGTTGCCGTTTGGGCATTGGTTGTAAGTAGTGCACGTTGGCTGATATCAGACGCCCTCACAGGCCCAAAGAAATGCTTGCAGTTCTCCGCAAAAAGTAGCATGATTATATGTAAACTTGGCAACCTCTTAAAGTAATAGATGCGTAAAGCCCCACCTTGGACGCTCACCAATATCACACAGCTTGTTTAATTTGAAGACACCACCAAAGATTATGTGTTATAATTACCAACCGTGTAAATGATTAAGGAGATGCCGATGGATAGACTCGTATGCAGAACAGTAGCTCGTGTTATAGCCACTATAGTTTGCGTGTACCTGTGGCAGAGCTATCCAACTATTAGAGCCACGGCAAACAATGCCACCGAGACTACGAATGTTGTACCGTTACCCGTCTCCGTCGAAAACCGCGATGGTTCTTTTGTCATCACGCCATCAACGCAGGTTGTAGCACAGGACAATATTGCGGCAGAGGCATCAAAACTCATAAACACATTAGAGCCTGCGATGGGATATCGTCTAAAACTGCTGGTCGAGCATCTGCCGAACGTAGTCCTAGGGACTCCTTACGGAGAAAAAAGCATACAACTAAGAATCGAATCATCACTGATAAATCCGCTCGGTGAAGAGGGATACGAGCTTGAGGTCACAGTCCGCTCCATCATGATTCGTGCTGCCAAACCGGCTGGGCTGTTTTACGGCATCCAGACACTGCGACAGTTGCTGCCGACGCCCATCTTCAACAAAGAGAAGGTCGAGGGAATTAAGTGGTTCGTACCTTGTGTGCATATCATCGACTATCCCCGATTCAAATGGCGTGGGCTTCTCATCGATCCGGCCCGGCATTTTATCCCTAAGCAGGATGTCGAGCGGTTCATCGACACCATGGCTCTGCACAAATTCAACCGCCTACAGATACACCTGACCGACGACCAGGGCTGGCGAATCGAAATCAAGAAATATCCGGAATTGACGCAGATCGGCGCATGGATGGATTTTAGCACAATACGTCAAGAAGGTACGGGTAAGAGAGTCGATGGCCGGCGCTCTGGTGGTTTTTACACTCAGGACGATATCCGCCAACTGGTTCTTTACGCAGCGGAACGTTACGTTACCATTGTGCCTGAAATCGAGATGCCCGCCCACACCGGTGCGGCAATTGTATCTTACCCTCAGATAGGCCTGTACCCCCGAAAGCTGAATACCCTCCAGCCAGACAAGCGCTGGACAGCTAATGAGAGGGTTCTGGCGCCACGTCCACAGACCGTCGCCTTTATGCAAGATGTGCTCACCGAAGTAATGGAATTGTTCCCAAGCAAATACATTCACATTGGAGGCGACGAAGCGAATATCAACCATTGGAAACAAAGCGAGGAAATGCAAACCCTGAAGCACAAGCTGGGTCTTAGGAATGAAGCCGAGTTGCATAGCTGGTTCATCATGCAGATGGATGAGTTCCTTACACGCCACGGTCGGCGCATGGTCGGGTGGGATGAGATTATTCAGGGTGGACTGGCGCCTGGTGCAGTAGTGATGAGCTGGCGCGGGCAAGCCGGTGGCATCACGGCCGCCCAATCCGGACACGATGTTATCATGGCCCCCACCTCG
>CAYTND010000330.1:0-3412 GCA_964438965.1 uncultured Pirellulales bacterium | reverse complement strand
GGTTACTTTATGTTTCTTGAATTCCGCGAGGATATTCTCGCTGTGCTTGAGCGGTACCAGCTCATCTTTGTCCCCGTGAATAAGCAGAGTGGGCGGGTCGTCCTTGGAGACATGCAACAATGGCGAACAGGCTGCTGCCTTCTCTTCTTCGAAGTTCAGGGCCGGGTAATCGGCCAGCTTGTTGACCAACGGACGGATATCGGTGGGCGGAAAATAAGCCACCACGGCGGCAACCCGGTCGCTAACGCGAAGAACTTCATCCTTAGAGTTGGGATCACCATTGTCGGAAGCCGTGCCCAACATCAAAGACAAGTGTCCACCGGCACTGGCACCGGCAACACCCAATCGTTCGGGGTCAACATCGAAATCTTTCGCCCGCAGGCGGATAAAACGCACACTGCGGCGTACGTCCTCGATGATCTCCGGAATCACGTACTTCGGACTGCTGCCGTGACGTACGGCAAACACGGTAAAGCCTTTGTCTAACATCGGCTTGAACCAGCTAATGCTCTGTTCCGGCGAAAGCCATCTGGAAACCCAGCCGCCGCTGACCATAAACAGAATCCCCACACCATTGGCCTCCTGTTTGGGCTTGTACACATCGAATGTCAGGGCCATGCCGTGCTTATGCCCATATACAACATCCGGAACAATTTCGACGCCTTCAATGCCATAGGCCTGAGCAGCACAAAGGGCCAAAGCTATAATTATAAAACTTCGGAGCATCCACTTCATAGTCAACCTCCCGGTATCTGGCTAACATTTTGATAGGGCCATACGCCCACTTGGATTTCTGAGACCAGCCTATTCTATCGTATTACCGTTACAGTTTGCAAGAGTTTTTCCTGTACTTGTTCAAGTTCGTACACTGCGCCCAAGACGAGAAGCAAGAGCAGATTCCACAAAAGACCGCGGGTATCGAACGGCACGATTTTCAATCAAATACGCTGATACTTGAAAACAAAAATCAAATTTTCCAAAAAAAATTTATCTGCCTTGCTGGTATCGAGTTACGAGAATCGGGAATCGAGAATCGAGGCCTTTTTTCGCATCAAACACGCAGGTAGCTCTAATTATAGGGGGCTACTTTTAAAGTAGCTCTGATTTCGGGCCAACCCACCCGAAAACCCTGTTTTGAAAATTCAGGATTTTGAATTTCTATATTGTTTCCACCGTAAGGTGTCCTGCGGAGAATTTCGGATTTCGTGCTTCACACCCATCAAAGGGCTCAGCAATTCAGATTATAATCAACATCCCTGACCGTCTCGAACGTATATTAGTTCTTCCCGTGCTCTTATATCGGCGGATTCGCTGCGGCTACGCCTTCAGGCTCATCCCTTTGACCCAGGGCAAATACGCAATCGTTGACCCGGACGATTATTACTGGCTCAGCAAGTACAAATGGACCGCATCGAGAGTCTATAACAAATTCTACGCCGTCCGGTCCGAGGGGTGCAAGACAGGCGGGAAGCGAAAGTCCTACCGCATGCACCGTGAAGTAGCGCATACTCCCGAAGGACTGGAATGCGACCATATCAACGGCAACAGCCTCGATAACAGAAAGGCGAACCTAAGGTCGGCCACACGCCAGCAGAACTGCTGGAACAGCCGCAAGCGCAGACCCAAAAGCCTCTCGAAGTACAAAGGCGTCTCCTACAGCAAACGAGGCCGACCCTGGAAAGCCCAACTGATCGTCGATGGTAAAAGGATGTATCTCGGCAGCTTCGATAAGGAGAAGCAGGCAGCTAAAGCATATGATGCCGCCGCTAAAAAATACTTCGGCGAGTTTGCAGCACTAAATTTCCCCTCCTAATATCGCAGATCCGCCGTCTTTTGGCGGAATCAATTATCATTTAACAGAGGCCCAAGCGTAAGCGCGGGCTTTCATATAATATTTAGCCCCCAGTTTCACTGGGGGTTCCCTTTCACCCCAATTTATTACAGGATTGTTTAGCCGTCGCCGGAACGGCGACGTTACAAATTCATATTTAACCCCCAATTCACGGCGGAGTCATTCCGAGCGTAGTCGAGGAATCTATTAAAAAAAACCACTTTCCAATAATCAATTACCTTTAAACAGAGGCCCAAGCGTAAGCGCGGGCTTATTTAGCTCCGTCCTCTGGGCGGGGGTGCCTACGTAAGGAATGCTTTCTTCTTCCACCTTGTCCCCGCGAAAGCGGGAATCCAGAATCAACCTAATTCACTAATTCTCTATTCACTAATTCTCTCATCTAAATATTGCAGGGGTCTTTCTAATTCAAAACAAAAAATTATCTTGTAAAGTGCCTTTGTTTATATATAATTACTACCTAAAGCGGATTAATTGCCGGTTGGAACAGAAGGGCGGAGAAAAGGTACCGAACACCTTTAAGACTTCTACTGAAAGATATTTCTTACGTATGTAGCGAACGGCTTGAATCCTGATTGGCATCGATCACACAAGATGTCTATATTAATCTTACTTGATACTCTTGCGTACATTACTCTCGGTCGTATCTGAATATGACTGTCTTCGAGCAGTTTCGCACACACTTGTTTTGGATTGGGGATAGTCTCTGGGTCTGCTTGTTTATTGATATTATAATCAAGAATTTCGGTCAATGCCTTCTCATCTGCCAGCATCCAGGCATCGAACATTCTTATCGCAACACCCATGGCACGAGGAAGCTGCGATAGTAAAGAACCCTGTGCTTCCTGAATCTGTTCAATCCTCTCCCTTTCACCATCTTCGTCGATCAGGAGTATTAATGCATCTACGCCTTTTTTCTCCGCTTCTTTGAGCCAACGGAATGCCCTCTTGAAATATCTTTTTCCTTTGCCATGAAAGGCGTGAATATTCTTGTTAGATACTCGATCGAATTCGAAAACCGCATTATCTCCGCCGAGTCTTTTCAGAAGACTCTCCAAGGCGCCCGATAACTCATGTTTACCCTCCGCTACAACCAGGACCCTCATTCTCTGGCCCTCTCCATTTGATCTCCCGACTCGGCGATTTTCATATCACCTTCAGAAGTCCAAATTTCACCAAGAGTAAAAACATCAAGCTGTTGCAGTACCGTAGGACTATCGGACAATCTGGTAGTCTTTATTTCCCCTGTGTTTAACTTAGTGCAGAGAGTAACTTCTTCAGGTTTGAACAAATCAAGTCCATAAGGCGAATGGGTCGTAAGGATTACCTGTGTGTGTGGCTGTTCATTTACTAAATTACGCAGAATTTCAAGGATATCATTTAACCGCTTAGGATGAATGCCATTTTCCGGTTCTTCAACAAGCAGTAACCTCGGCGGTTTCGGAAGGTAGAGAATTGACAGGTATGCTAAGACAAGGAGAGTACCATCGGACGCTTGAGAAGCCGGCACTAATTGACCACTCCCTTTCAACTCGAAATATAATCCTTTGCCATCCGCCCTAT
>CAYTND010000329.1:0-3413 GCA_964438965.1 uncultured Pirellulales bacterium | reverse complement strand
AGTATCCCATCTCCAAGTACACGAACCGCTGGTTTCAGGCAGTTGGTTACGCGTTGGGCCTGTAAGTAAAAGTGTTCCCCTATCAAATGACAGGGATATTTGTTTATGTGATTCTGGTCCACTCATTGGGCTGTATCATAGCAGGAAACAGCCTTTTTTGCCACACAGAGTGACAAAAAAGCATACCATAGCTGATATTGCCAGGACGAAGCTCCATCCCGGCGCAAGGCCAAAAGCGCTGGGAAGGTAAGCACAGAACAAAGCGAGCCCGGCGACAAAAAGACTGTAGGGCAATTGCGTGCGAACGTGCTCTATGAGGTTGCAGGAGCTGGCAATGGAACTCATAATTGTCGTGTCGGATATTGGCGAGCAGTGGTCGCCGAAGATCGCGCCATCGAGGACTGCGCCGAGGCTTATCATTGTGGTCAGGCCGTAGGTGTTCCCGTCGAGTGCGAAGGCGACTGGAATGGCGGTGGGGATGAGGATGGCCATCGTTCCGTAGCTTGTGCCTGTGGCAAATGAGGTCACGGAGGCAACGAGGAAAACCGCCGGGGGAAACCAATGAGGTGAGACTCTGCCGGCCAGAATTGCCGTCAGGAACTCTCCGGTTTTCAGGCTGTCGCAGCAATTCTTGAGCGACCAGGCGAGAATAAGTATGACGAATGGTATCATAGCCCGCCTGACGCCCCGCTTGACGCAATTGCTTATGACGGGCATACTCAGCGACCCGAAGAGCTGCGAGCATAGCAAGGCCAATGCCAGGCCGAAGAGCGCTGCATAGTCGAGAATAAGGTGGGTGTTCTCGGCGGCACTAATAACGTCGCGCCAGTAAACCCAGTTGAGTAGCGAACCGCCTTGTCTGAGCATAGCAGGGCCGCCGCCATCGACCCAAAGCCCGGTGATATGAAACGATATAAGTCCGCCCAACGGGATCAGAGCTTTGATTGCCCGGGCGGATTGCTGCGCAACGGCTGGTGTACTCGAATCAGGAGCGTTGTGGGACGGGCCGGCTTGGCTGTTTTCGCCGGGGTCATTTGTCCTGGCCGAGTCTTCCGCAGTTTTCATCGGACCGAAGTCCCGGCCCAGAATGATATGCAGAAAGACAAAAGCTATCATCAGCAGACAGTAGAAGCGAAAACTCAGTGCGTCGAAGAACAGCGAATATCCGCTCCTGCCAATTTTCAGATCCTCTGCGATTTGGGTGAGAAGGCCCACTTCATAGGCGATCCAGGTGCTGATAACCGCGAGCCCCGCGACAGGTGCGCTCGTGGCGTCAACGATAAAGGCAAGTTTTTCGCGGCTGACGCGAAACCGGTCGGTGATTGGCTGCATCATCGAACCAACGATTATAGCATTAGTATAGTCGTCAATGAAACACAGTATTCCCATCAGAGCAGTAGCAGTTTGTGTGGATTTCCTGCCTTTTACCCACTTCAAGAGCCACACAATGATTCCCTTAAAACCTCCAGAAGCTATGACTATCTCTATCATCACGAAGATGGGCGGGAGGAACGCAAGGATCTGCAAATTCGTTCTGCTTGTAACGGTATCCGCTACATAGAAACCCACGGTTTTGAATCCCTCCAGCCAGGCGGCGGCACTCAAGGGGCTTTGCGGAACCTGAGTCAGCAAACCACCTGCCACAATGGCAATTCCCAAACTTAGAAGGACATGGCGTGTCAAAAAAGCCAGCGAAATCGCCAGCATAGGAGGGACGACACTATACCACATCGCCTTTTGCGGGTCCTGTCCACTGGGCGGTGCAAAGCGAGCGGCCAGAGCGCACATAACGCCAAAGATAATGACCGCCACAACACTTCTTGTAAGAGCTTTTGATTTCAACTGACTGCTATTCTGGCCGAATTGTGCAAAAATTGTGCAAGAGTACCCAAAAAACTATTCTCTCCCTCTTGTCAAAAGTTACATTAATCGGGGAGACAGGATTTGAACCTGCGACCTTCCCTCAGGGACGCTCTAATCCAAGCTGAGGTAGTTCAATGGTTTGTTTAAGTTAACGATAAATTTACACTCCGGCTCAACCTGCTCAAATTGTCCACTGAGGAATTTACATTCATCTTTGCATACTTTCCCAAGTTTGATAGCAACAATGCGAAACTCGCAATCGGGGTGACTGGATTCGAACCAGCGACCTCTGCGTCCCGAACGCAGCGCTCTAGCCAAACTGAGCCACACCCCGAAAAACTATAACCCAAAATATACCATAACAGCCCCTAAATTACAACCGACTTTTATTTCTATAAACTCATTGTTGAGTTCAGACTGCATTTCACTTTAGAACACCCGCCAATTTCTTCTTTTCTATGGACCCTCGGGTACTCTTGAGGTGCCGTTCCCGCCTTACCGCAGAAACCCGGTCCGGATGAGATTCGCGGTAAACCAATGTCCACGGACTATTCTGTCGAGTGTACTTTCCGCCCCGACTGGTATTATGCTCTTCGAGCCTACGATTAAGGTTGTCGGTATGTCCGATGTAAAGTTTGCCTGCCTTCAGGCTTTGAAGGATATAAACGTAATACACCGATATACTCTCTCCAAACACTCCGCCGCTTTTCCTAATCAGCCAGACTGGATTTTCCACTGTCCACAGGACGCCTGCCCCCATGGGGCCTGCCCCCTAAGGGGCCTTACGGCGGAACCTGCGACCTTCCCTAAGGGACGCTCTAGCCAAGCTGAGCTACTCCCCGGCAAAACAAAAATGTAAAATAGCACATCAGCTCTCGAATTGCAAGCTACAATAAATTAACAGGGTCTATATCTATAGCAACCTTGACTGTTGGTCGAACAGGCCCCTCAACTCGCAAACAGGCAAACAACTGCTGGATGGCTGCCGCCTGGGGGGCTTGAATAATTATCTGCATCCTGTGAAAACGCTGTATCCGACTTATCACCGCCGGCATCGGCCCACGAACGGTGGCTTTGAGTCCTTCGGCTTCGATAATCCGGTCTATTCTTTGGCGCATTTGCTCACAGGCGGCCTCAAGTTTGTCGAAACTTATGTCGCGTAGAACGATGACGGCCAATCGCCAAAACGGCGGCAAATTGCAGGCCTTGCGATGCTTTAATTCCTCTTTGACAAAGCCGTGGAAGTCCCCGCTGAGGGCAAACTGTATGGCCGGCTGGTCAGCTAAAAATGTTTGAACAAACACCGTACCCTTTTTCGCAGAGCGCCCTGCTCGGCCAGCCACTTGAGAAATCAATTGAAAGGTTCGCTCGTTGCTCCTGAAGTCCGGCAGATAAAGCGAGGTATCGGCACTAATAATGCCCACGAGAGTTACGTTTGGAAAGTGCAGACCCTTAGCCAACATCTGTGTCCCAGCCAGTATATCGATTCGCCCGTTACTAAAGTCTTGTAGAAGCCGGTAATAGTCTCTGCTTGCCATAGAATCACTGTC
>CAYTND010000328.1:0-3421 GCA_964438965.1 uncultured Pirellulales bacterium | reverse complement strand
GGTCTCGGCGGCGGGACATTTCACTCCCGGCGCGAGCCCGAGCTGCTGGGTTTCAGCGAGGACACGTCCGAATACAAAGCGGCCTTCAGCGCCTACTGTTACGAAGTCCAGGAGCATCTGCGCGAAAAAGGCTGGCTCGACGAGGCCTTCGTCTATTGGTTCGACGAGCCTGCTCCGAGGGACTACGAGTTCGTTATGAATGGTTTCGCCAAGCTCAAACGCGCAGCCGGCGATATCAATCGTATGCTGACCGAACAGGTTGAACCGAAACTCATCGGCGGGCCGAATATCTGGTGCCCTGTCTCCTATAACTATAAACATGAACCTGCCGAACAGCGGCGGCGCCAGGGTGAAAAATTCTGGTGGTACGTCTGCACCGGCCCCAAGGCGCCCTATTGCACTTTGTTTATCGACCATCCCGGCACCGAGCTGCGGGTCTGGCTCTGGCAAAGCTGGAAACGCAAAATTGACGGCATCTTAGTCTGGCAGACAAACTACTGGACCAGTCCCGCCGCCTATCCGGACCCTGAGCAACCGCAAAATCCATATCAGGACCCTATGGGCTGGCGCTCCAGTTACAGCACACCCAAAGGCGCCAAAAAACCCTGGGGCAACGGCGATGGCCGGTTCATTTATCCACCCGAGGCCGCTGCGGATGCCCACCCCGCCGAGCCGGTTCTCGACGGGCCGGTCGAAAGCATCCGCTGGGAAATGCTGCGTGACGGCATCGAGGACTACGAGTACTTAGCCATTCTGAGCAGGCTGCTCAAAGCTAAAAAGGACAAACTCACCACGCAGCAGCAGGAAAAATACGCCGCCCTGCTTGAGGTGCCCGAAAGTATTACGACAGATATGACTACTTTCACTAAAGACCCTGCCCCCATCGAGGCCCGCCGTGACCGGATAGCTCGTGTTATAGCTAAGCTAAACAGGTTATGAGCTTTTGCCGCCACTGACCTTTCGGCTAAATTGGCCTTGTAAAAGGAGCGTTTATTTGCTATACTGCAAACTTGATATTTACAAAACCAACGTTTGGCATTAAGTTAATTTCTTAAACTGACCGATTTCTATCGTCGTCCCTGCACCTGCTTTCGCAGGTGTAAACTCGTCCCCGCGGAAGCGGGGAGCAGGGAACCAGAAAGGTATCGGCATGATAGATTCCCGCTACCCGCTTTCGCGGGCACAAGCTTCGCGGGAATGACAAATTGTGTTCATTGAAAGGGAAAAATATGGAACTTGCTGCTCCTTTCCAGCATTGTTCGGAAGCGGCCCCCGTGTTCGTAATAATACTCGTCGCGTTCGGAATTCTTATGGGCCTGATAGTGGCCATCATAAAGGTATTGGTCTTCTGCAAGATATTTTCCAAGGCCGGCTACTGTTGGGCGCTCGGGCTGTTAATGCTCGTGCCAATAGCGAATATAATTGTGCCCTTTGTTCTGGCCTTCGGCGACTGGCCGATTCGAAAAGAACTGCGCTTACTTAAACAGCAGCAGGAAAAGCCGGAAGCATAAAGTGCAAATTGTATTTATGGTTAGTGAAAAGTGAATTCTTTCTTCGTAGCAGTGCTACTGCGAAGAGTGAATTAGCTCACGAACCACGAACGAGCAAATACAAAATACTTAAGCCTAAAATATTTTCTGTTTTTTTCGGAGGGCTTATACTATGAACATGGAGCAACCACTGAGAGTAAGTGTAATTGACCCCATAACTCCCGGTATCGACAGGGTAAAGGTAATGCTCTTTAAGCCCTTCGAGCTGCGCAAATGGTTTGTTATCGGCTTCTGTGCCTGGCTGGCATTCTTAGGCAAAGGTGGTGGAGGCAACGGGGGGGGAGGGAGCAGAGGAGGCAGGCCTTTTGACATGCATGAGAGCTTCGGCCAGGCAAAAGAGTTTGTCATTTTGAACCTGGCCTGGATAATTCCTGTAGCCTTAACTGTGGTAGTGTTGATAATTGTACTATGGCTTGTTTTTACGTGGCTGAGCAGCCGAGGCCGATTTATGTTCCTTCACTGCGTCGCCGAAAACAAAGCCGAGGTCAAAGTTCCCTGGACAAAATTCCGACAACACGCCAATAGTCTGTTTTTGTTCAGAATCGTATTAGGCTTAATAGGTTTCGCTGCGATAGGACTGCCCTGCCTTTTAGCCGTTGGCTTTATCGCTATGATAATAGCCGGCAATGGCCTAAGTGTAATCGCTGTGTTAGGAAGTGTAATGATTGGCCTTATTATTTTTGCCATCTCGATTGCTCTTTTCTTAGTTGGCAAATTCACAATGGATTTTATCGTGCCGATTATGTTTCTGCGAACGGCAAGTTGTGTAGCCGGCTGGCGAGAATTCCTGACAATCCTCTCTGTAAATAAAGCCCGTTTCGTACTGTACATCCTCTTTCAAATTGTAATAGCAATAGTAATAGGTGCAATTTTTTCGATTGGCTTTTGTATAGGATGCTGCTTCTGCTGTGTGAGTGTGTTGCTGTTAATACCTTATATCGGCACTGTCATACTGCTGCCTCTGTTGGTTTTCAAACGGGCCTATTCCCTTTACTACCTGCGGCAGTTCGGCCCTGAGTTTGACGTTTTTGGCCCCGAAATCGAAACCATCCAACCTGCCTGAAAATTGTCTATTGGTCAACTGATTCAGGAATTGAAAAACTGGTGCCGATCTTCGGCAAAAGTTCTTCACATCGCGGTGTCCCTCATAGATACAGGTCTCAGGGGCGAAAATAACCACATAAACAACGGGTGGAAAATTTTGTTGCAAAGCAATATCGTATTGCGTATCCTTCGACTGCGATCAGGACAGGTATCATATTGTATATTGCGTGCCGATGTATCAGGTTCGTTTTGCATATTTCCTTTCGCGCGATACGGCACACGGGCGACGAAAGTAGAAAAATGGTTTTTACACTGCACAGATACATATTTCGGGAGCTTTTAAGAGTTTTTGTGTTAACGGTGGTGGCGCTGACAGTAATCATGAGCTTGGGCAGTATTCTTCGGCCTGTCCAGGAATACGGCGTAGGGCCTCGGCAGGTTATCCACCTTATGGGCTATTTTCTGCCGATAACGCTGACGTTTGTTCTGCCGATGGCGGCATTATTCGCGGGTGCTCTGGTTTACGGGCGATTTACAAGCGATAATGAGCTTGACGCCTGCAGGGCAAGCGGAATAAGTCTGCTGACGTTAGTTTATCCGGGGCTGGCTCTGGCGGTTGTGGTGGCGGCTGCAAATCTGCTTTTGAGCTTTCACGTCATGCCGACTTTTGTGCGCCGCGCAGAACAATCTCTCAAGGCCGATGCCAAGCAAATACTGTTTCGTAATATCCAGCGGAGAAGATATTATAAGCTGCCTCCGGACAACCGGCACCTGATTTATGCCGACCAGGTCGACCTGCAAAACGATACACTTTCAGGCGTGGTCAT
>CAYTND010000327.1:0-3424 GCA_964438965.1 uncultured Pirellulales bacterium | reverse complement strand
GGTCGCGAACAGTCGGATCGTTCGTAATGCGCCACACCTCTATCGCGTCTCCCTCTTTAGGCTTGAACCGCTCGATCTCGGCGAAGGCATTAACGCCGAGTCCCAAGATAACCGCACAGAGAAAAACGACGGTTGTCCGCACACCAATCATGACAAAATCCTTTCCTCATTTGGCTACCGTTCGACAATCACCGCGACCCAATGACCCTTGCAGGGAGCCTTGATCGTGACAATTCTCTCGCCGTTTATTGGCTGCTCGCCTCTCCACTGGCCCGTCCGAATATCAATCCATCTCAGCGAGTATCGCCCACGGGCCTTACGCAGGTCAAGCCCGACCTCGCCGCCGTCGGTGAAGTAGAGGGCGTAAGCCTTGCCAGGATTGCAGGCCAGATATGCCTCGTTATCTTCTCTGTCGGTCAGCAGTTCATTGGCTGGCTCGATATCCCAAAGTTTCATCACCGATTCGAGCTTTCGGGCAGCCTTCACCGACGCTATCGAAAGCTCCGACAGGCCCAGGCCGGAAGTGGGGCGATGAAAGCGTGCCGTAGCAGCGCCTCCGATCACGTGCCGCCACCAGCGTTCAATCCCGTCCCGGGTATTGCCATGCCTTCCGCCGTCGGCGCCGTAGGTCTTGACCGTGTTCAGCGGCCGGGGCTGCTTGGCAATATACCGAAATGTCCACTGGAAGTTGTTCCAATGCTCTTGCCCTTTCTTCTGATTGTTCTGAGATACGTCGCAGAAGGCGTAATGATCCGGGTGATCGAAGGTACGCTTGTGTCTCGCCGCCTTGAGGTCCCAGTCATCCCACATTTCCGTCACATATACTTTACTGCCCTTTGTCTTTGCCTGATCCAGAATAAGCTGTGACCAATAGAGAGCCCACTTTTCCTCACCGGATGTTTCGTTGTCCATGCAGTAAAGCACGTGAGCATACTTGAGAGAATACGACAGCATCTTTTCGACAAAGCGCTTCTGGTATTGCAGCACGGTCGTGATGTTTCGCTGCTTGGGCGTGGTAAAGAAAAACGGCTGCTTGTTGCGGCCCGGGTGGTCTGGATAGTCCGCAGCTAAGGTACTGTCCTCGCCCGTGTAATTCACGTTGTTCTTCGGGTTGTAAGGATGGCCCGGCCAGTTGTCCCTGGAATAATCGAACCGATCCCACACCTCGATCTGAACGATGATGTCTCTCTTGGCCGTTTCAGATAAAAAGCGGTCGAAACGTTTCCAGTAGGCATCATTCCATTGACCAAGATCATATTTGCCGTTGCTTCGCCGCTTGAAGGGGTACAATTCGAATCCTTTATCCCGGCGGTCGCTCATGGTGTTGCGGACGTAATTGGCCCCCACGGCTTTCATCGCGTCGAGGTGACGCTCCAGGTCCGGCGAAGGCCACTGGAAAAGATTGTCGTCGTCGCTGGCGCCCAACAAAAATACCGGCTTGCCTCGGTATTGCCAGTATCGCGGGTTCTCAGAATAGGGTTTTATGCCATCGTCCTTGAGGTTCTGACCCCAACAAACTGCACAAACCGCCAGTATAAGAATCATCTTTCCGACATAAGTAGCTCTGTACATTTCAAGAATCTCCTTTGTACTCCAAGCCGACATTTCCCATATGAGTTCATAAACATTACTCCTGCACACTACGGCCTCTATAATAGCATAACATGCGGTTCGATTTCAACACCTCTGACAATCGACTCGGCCAATATTTCTGTCAGAAAGACCAAAAATACGCCAATTTGCTGAAACTCCAATACTTCGTAACTCCTCCGAGGTACCTGGACACTGGATTTGTCGTTACTTGACAGGACTCTCCCGGCAAAGCCTATCATCCTGCCCTCGTAAGTTCTGGGTTGGTTCTCAACTGCCCGATTCGATCAAGAATTTCACGAAAAAGCGTCCTTGACATATCCTCAGAATGCGTTGAATTGCAAACGCCAAAATAGCAGAAGGCAGCACCGTTGAACAGTTATGCGAAGAACTCAGCATAGTTCGTATTTCTTCAATCCCGAAACGTTATTATATCTGCACCGACAAGCTTTGTGGTATTGCCTGGCGTCTTCTTTTGCGACGGTTTATTGTTCTTTGCTCACAGTTCACAACCGGTTTATTTTCTGAAGCTATCCGGAGCGCTTCAAGAGCTGTCGCTGCGTATAAGTCGGCCTCCATTTCCTGCCAGAGTCCTTCGGCTCGGTCGAATAGCCCACCTGATACCATTATCCACATATTTGGCCAGGCGTTTACGGATTTTATTGTATCTATCAGTCGCCGCACACCAGGTGCCTGTTTGGGACCAGTGCCATAAATTAGCAGAATGTCGGGACCATATTCGTTTGTAAAGGCAAGTATATCATCGTTGGTTAGTCCACCACCAAGAAATCTTACCTCCCAGCCATTGCTTTCAAACAAATCTGTCATCATTTGGGCACCAAGCTCCTGTAATTCCTCTGGGGCGCAACAAACGACTACCTTTTTGTTCTTGCTGGGCCTGCGCGGCAATTTATTTTGAAGCTGGTCCACGATAGTTCGATTAACACGCGTGGCCAAATGCTCCTGGATAGGAGTAATTTTATCTGCCCGCAGGAGTTTTTCGATTTCTACCATAATCGGCCATATTATGTCCACATATACGGAATTTGCAGGTATGCCACTTTGAAGGGTTTCCTCGATAACCGCCCGGCAAGCTTTTCTATCTCCACACAAGAGGGGCTCTAAATAACGGGCTAAAATGTTTTCCTTTATCATAGTTTATTCTCCATTAGATCGTTCTATGTTATGTATCTTACCTATTCTTCCAGTTAGCCGAGCTTGCAACTGCCAAAAGTTAATATGGGCAATATGCTCTACCGGGCAATGTAAATATCGGAGTGTGATTAGATAAAACTTTAGTTAAAATAGGCAAAATAGGCCTTATGCAAAAGATTCAAAAAGTCAAAAGTTGATGCAAGTTGTGGATTTGCAGGAACTTAGAGATATAGAGTGAATTTCCCATGTAAAAATGCGTATTTTTTTGACGAAAAAACAAGTTTTTCGGTAATGCTCTGAAGGGAGAACAGCTATATGGAGGTATATTTTCCGACACATCTATGTTGACATAGGCACTATGGGGAAAATGCGAAAGGATGTGGTATGGGATGTAAATCGCGCAGCCCCCTTGGAGGGCCAGCCTAAAGTTAATATTCGACTTTCAGCGCGATGGGTATGCACTGGCGTTTGGACAATCAGCAACCACCGGCAGAGCCGGTGGTATGAGGAAGGCCCCTAAAAGGGGCCGTAAAGTTCAGACTGTTTGACCGTCACCGAATACACATCATTATTACACCACGGATGACACGGATACCACAGATAGGAAACGACGGCATCTCGAATCACTTTCATCATGGAGTTTATCCGTGAAAATCCGTGCCCATCCGTGGTAAAACAC
>CAYTND010000326.1:0-3428 GCA_964438965.1 uncultured Pirellulales bacterium | reverse complement strand
GAGGTTACCGGCTCATTAGGGCTGAGCCTTTCGATGATTGCCGGCTTTATGGAAAAACGCCAGCGAGTTGAGTCGAAGGTAATGACGGCAATGGTATATCCGATTGTTCTGATTTTATTTTGCATCGCTGCGATTCTGATTCTGACAACCAAGGTCATCCCTACTATTGGCAAACAGATTGAAAGGGCCGGGCAGGAATTGCCCTGGATTACCAAACAATTGATGAACGTTGGTTATGTGCTGACCAGTTGGTGGTTGGTGGTGGTTATTGCGGCAATTGTCGGGATGGTCTGGGGTATCAGGCGGTTTCTGAAAACCGACCGGGGTGCCTATTTGCGTGACAAGTTTCTATTGTCTTTGCCGTTGTTCGGTCCCCTTATAAAACAGCGTGTTGTCGCACGTTTTGCTTCCACGCTTTCGACTCTGCTCAGTTCAGGCCTTGCGATGGCCGAATCTCTTCGGGTTGTGGCAGAGGTTACCGGCAACAGCCTTATGAAAAGGGCCATTAAGCAGGCGCGGGAGAGGATTCTCGCCGGCGCTGATATTGCAACGCCGTTGCGAGACAGCGGCGTTATCGACCCTGCTATTGCACACATGGTCGCCGTCGGCGAAAAAAGCGGTGAATTGGAAAAGATGCTGAAAAATATCAGCGACAATCTCGAGGCATCGACCGATATAGTTATTGAAAGACTAAGTGCTGCGGTTGAACCGCTTATTATAATTGTTATGGCTGCAATAGTAGGTGTAATCGCTTATGCGACGATTTTGCCGATTTTGGAAGTTTCAGCAGGAAAATTTTAACGAAATTAAACTGTCATTCCTGCGCAAGCATGAATCTATAAGAAAAATACGACATCATAAACTAACTGGATTCCCGCTTTCGCGGGAATGACAATTTGTTTGAGCTTAGGTGATTAGTTTAGGAGTTTGATATGACAAATAAAAAAACAAACAAGAGAAAAATCAGATACGGTTTTACGATGGTCGAGCTTATGGCCATGCTGATTATCATTGGCTTGCTTGCTACTTTAGTGGTAACCAAGGTAGCATCTAAAATCGACCAGGCCCGTGAGACGACGACCAAGGCCAACTTGAAGGCTCTTGCGGCCGCGGTTAATCAATTCAGGATGGACACTGCTCGATTCCCGACCGAAGATGAAGGTCTGCTGGCTCTTATTGAGCAGCCCAGTGATGTTGAAACCTGGGAGCCGGGCGGTTATCTGGAAACTACGGAGATAAATAAAGATGGCTGGGGAAACGAATTTATTTATGAGCTTAATCCGGAGAGCGGCAAGCAGTTTGTAATCAGGAGTATGGGGCCCGACGGTGAAGAGGGCACTGAGGATGACTTACTCAGCACAGATGCATACTGAACTGGATGCTCGATACCGGATACTCGATACTCGCAGGACGAAGGACGAGAATCGAGAATCGAGAATCGAGAATCGAGTACGCGGTTTTACAATGATCGAGCTGATGGTGGTGATTGTGGTGGTTTCGATGTTTGCGCTTTTGGCACAGATGCATCTTTTCGGATTGCTCAGAAAGAGTACGTTCAGGGCGCAGGTGCAGGAATTTGTCTCGACAATGCAAATGGCCGCCAGCGCTGCAGCCCAGAGCGATAGAAGATATGAAGTTATTATTGACATACCAGGGCAGGGATATATGCTCCGCCAGATTACTACCTCTGACCTCTCACAGGTTCTGGAAGAGGAGATTATTGTCGAAGATGCTTTTAGCGCTAACTGCCGGGTGGCTTATGTCCAGTTCGACGATGGAGTGTCCACCAGTGAAGACAGAGCGAAGTTCAGGGCGGGTCATTCGGGCTGGGCGTACGGCGGGAAAATCGTCCTGCTCGACGAAAAAGAGCAGCCGTATTCGATTGTTGTCAATCGGCTCAATAGAATGATTACGTTAGAGAAAGGTGATGTCGAACTTTTACAGCCGAAAAATAAAGATGATGTGCCGTTCTAAAAATAGTGATGCGTCATGCGTGATGCGTATTGCGAATTTATTGTGTGCTGTAGGTGATACATATCGTCAGGCACGCAATACGCAATACGCAATACGCAATGCGAAAGAAAAGGCTTTCAGTCTGGTAGAGGTTTTAACCGCTTTGGCTATACTTGCGCTTATCAGCTCAAGCGTATTGGTTGTCATAAACCGATGTGTGGCCTCAGCGGCGGATTCGGCCCTGAGGATGCAGGCCTTTGAAATTGCCCGCGAGAATATGGAAAAGCTGCTTGCTTCGACTTTAGTCCAGGAGAACGTTGAGTACGGCGAAAGTGATAAGTACCCCGAGATTACATGGCAGAGAGTTGTCGAAACGTTTTACGAGCCGATAACGGCGCGAATGTGGGTCAGGGGCGTTTGCTCGGCTGAATATATCGACACGGAAGGGCAGGAGCAAACGGTTGAACTAACACATTGGCTGACCAGTTTAACAAAAGGGCAGTTGCTTGACATTATGACACGCGAGGATGAGGAAGGACAGTTAGCCGCCCAGCTCATCGCAACAATCGAGGAAGCTGCCGAGTACGCTGACGTCGATGTCCAGACCATCGAGCGATGGCTCGAAAATGGTATGCTCACGACTGATGACGGCTCATTCGTCAGGATGAATCTTGATATCTATAAGCGCAGCGGCGGCAACCCGAGTCCGGAGGACAAAAAGCTGCAAGTGAAATCTGAAGCTGAGCTGATAAAGCTGACAAGCGAACAGGGTAAGCTCGATGGGACAAAGGCTGCTCAGCAGACCGGGCAGGATGAGATAGACCCAAGGACGGGCTTGACATACGAAGAACTTGATGGAATGGATGTCTCTGAGGTTTGGGAATTAATGAAAAAACGACGGTGATAGGAGTTTTGATTGCGATGAGGCCAGTCGGGGCTAAACATAGTGATGCGTCGTGTGTGATGCGTATTGCGAATTTGTTGTGTGCTGTAGGTGATACGTATCGCCAGGCACGCAATACGCGATACGCAATACGCAATGCGAAAGAAAAGGCTTTTGGCACATCCAGAGTGCGACCGGGTTTTTCGTTAGCTGAAGTCATTACGGCCCTGACGATAGGGGCGATGGTTTTGGTCGCGGTGCTTGGCATTTACGGCCAGGCAGAACGCTCGGCTGCTGCGGTTACGCGCAAGCTTGACAGCCCGCGACTGCCATCTGAGGTCCTGCAGCGCATCGCCGAGGACCTCGACGGAATAATTTCGACCGGCTCAGATACGAAAATTACTATTGAGAATAAATTCGACCACGGTTTCCCCACCGCCAAGCTTACAATTACAAGAACTTTCTACAACAGCAGGAACCAGGAACAGATATTTGAAAAAATTATTTGGCAGAGCAACTACGACTTTGAGAGTGGCATCGACGGCCTGGTTCTTTACCGAAGCCACAGCGGAATCGCCCTGGAAGACAAACT
>CAYTND010000325.1:0-3435 GCA_964438965.1 uncultured Pirellulales bacterium | reverse complement strand
TAGGACTGGTAAAGAAATTAGGCCTTGACCGCCGGCAGGCGAGTTTCGTTTTTGGCTGAGCGAGGACAAGGCTGGCAAGGAAGCAAAACGCAGGCCTACTGGTTGGTAGTCCGAGTTTTGCTGACACCGCCAGCCGAAGCCGCAGCCAGACAAAAATGGAAGATAATTTATTTACAAGTCCATAAGTCTTCTGCAAAATCGAGGTTAGGCGTACTCTATAGAACTATTGAAAAAGGATTTAAATTGAAAACCGCACTGACAACTCTGACGATTGTCATTATGGGTATCTCCGGAGGATGCGAGTCCGGCACGGGGGTAAAAGAGCCGTTAAATAAAGACAAAGAACTCTTGACCGTAGATTGGCAGGATGGCCGGAGGCTGGAATACAAGTTTGTATCCAGAAGAGAGATAACTATTGACTGGGACCCGACAGGGAAGGTATCCAAATCGGCTAAGAGCACTCCCGATAAATCCACCGAGTCAATGGAAATTGTTGTAGTATATACACCAATCGAAATAAATCCCTATGGGCTTACAACTATCGAGGTAACGTGCAAATCAGTCAAGGTGGTGCGAAGCAAAGGCCCCCGGAAAGACGCAGTGGAGCATCTGGCCGGCAAGACTTTTACGTTCACCGTTGGGCCTACCGGTAAAATAGAAGACTATTCGCAATTGGATGAGCTGCTCAAAGAAATCGGCAACAAAGCGTTTTTTACAGACGCCAACGGAGACAGAATTAAAGAGCCTGATATGATATGCGATTTTATTGCCACCCAGTGGTTTCTGTGGGATTCGGTTTCCAGTCTAACAAACCCGTCCAAAGGGGTGGCTGTGGGGCAAAGCTGGAAATCAAAGTTATCCGTGCCTTCCCCGATGGTTATGCGAAAGGCAAGAGAGGTTGCCTATAAGCTTGATGAAATCCGGCAGAGCGAAAAAGGACGATTAGCTGTGATAAGCAGCTCTTACAGCAAAGCTGAGACGGTTCCCCGGAGCTGGCCGATACCTTATTCCGGCAGTTTCCAAATGAAGGGTACATTCGGCTTTCTCAGCGGCTATAAGCTTCTGGGTTTAGAAGGCCAAGGCGAAGAACTGTTTAACATCGAGGCCGGGCGAATAGAACAATATAATCAGCAGTACCAGATGCAGTTAGAGGCCTTTATAGCAATGGGCCTCGATGTAAGACCGAGGATAACAATCAAACAAAACCTGACAATGGAGTTAAAGTGAACTAAAGTGAACTAAAGTGAGGAGTCTGGAGTTTTGTGAAACTTTAGGCACTTTAGTCACTCCAAACTTTAGGCATTTTTTTTCTGTGGAGGTAGCTGTAAATTGGAACGTAAAAATTTATGGGCGCCGTGGCGAATTAAATACGTCCAGGGCCTGAGCCAGAGCAGCGACTGCTTTATCTGCCATAATCTGGAAAATCCGCAGGACGACGACAAGAATCTTGTGCTGTGGCGAACAGAGAAAAGCATCGTAATACTGAATCGTTTTCCCTATAACAACGGCCATTTACTGATAGCACCGGCCCGGCACATCGGCGAGCTGGACAAGGCAAGCGAAGAGGAGCTGCTGGAAATGTTCAAGCTAATCAGAGAATCACAAAAAGCACTGTCACTGGCGATAAAACCTCATGGCTTTAATGTCGGTATGAATTTCGGCCGATGCGGCGGGGCGGGACTGCCTGAGCATTTGCATATTCACGTTGTCCCGCGATGGGACGGAGATACGAATTTTATGAACGTGTGCAGTGACACCGATGTTATCAGTCAAAGTCTGATTGAGCTTTTTGAGCTGTTAAAACAGATAAGCAAAGAACATAATCTGCCCGGGCTGTAATTTCCGAATTTGTCATAAACTATTTGGTATATGAGTTCTATTTTTTCGTTCTGTCAGCTTCCTTGTTAGATATAGACTTTCCGGTTTTTGTGTCTCCACCAACCTTAGAACCGGCACTTCTTTTTTTATCCCTCATATATAAACTTGCATGAAGCTGTGTAGGAGTTCGGTATAAGCTATACTTCTTTGACTGCCTAAAGGATTCTCTTCCATATCGAATCCCTTCAACAATAATCCCTAACAATAATTTTATCAAACGGTCAAGCTCAGTTCCACTCTTATAATCCGCCTGAGCAATAAAATCCACTCTTTCGGCTTTCAATAACTCCTTGCATATCTGCTTACCCCGAGAGCTGTAAGGCTTATAAACGGCAATAGCAGACCCACCATTTTTTCTAATTACCGTCATACATGGAACATCTGTCAGCCCATCGCCGATATACAGGATGTTCTGAAAAGGTATGGGCCGCAGATGCATAGGCATGTGTAGATTAATGTTTTCATTCAAGTTTTCTTTGCCTTTATTAATTCTGAAAATGAACTGAGTTTTTAGTGTGTCATTCACTACTACATTTGGGAAAGTTGCCGCTCCATACTCGTTGTAATAATATTCTGAAGCAAATACTTTATAAAAATACCCGGCTATACTCGTTCCTGAGATTATCTCTTTTAAGCCCGCTGAAATTACGTAATGCCTGACTTCTATACCGCGACCAAATTGCTTTTTAATATAGTCATTTATTCGTTTAAAATAAGTTTGAACACCCGGGAAATAATTGATATTTTTCGCCAATTCTCTCAGCTTCTGAGCAGTAACTGGAAAATCTCTGGATTTGGATTCTTTAAGCATCAAACGCATATAGGCTACGATTGCTTCGCCATTTGTCCGCGCAGACTCCTGATTTACCTGCTTCCAAAACTTCTTTCCGTCCTTGATGCCGATTTCCGGCAAGACGGTGTATTCCTGCATTGGCTGGGGAGTCAGCGTCCCGTCAAAATCATAAACGATTGCGATAACATTGTGCTTAAATTCTTTGCTCACACTTACTACCCATAGCGTCATCGGGGAATGTAATAGTTCTGAAAAACGAATAGTATCCACTTTGGGGCTGGTTTGTCAAATGCCATTTTTCAAAAAGGCAGCGATAAAAGCATTACGAAAGTATGGATTCGCAAACAAAGTATGGACAAAAGGTTTTGATAAAAGATATTGTTATCATCAGCATGAATTAGAAATGAAAATAAAATACGTTCAGCTACACGAAGAATAAAAATGTTAGCCCCCTGCACTGCAGGGGGTTTATTTTAATGATATCCGCCGCCTGTCCTGAGCACGGCCGAAGGGCTGAAGGATCTGGCCTCACAATGCCTGCAAGAAACCCTGTCCCGGCGTCAAGAATCGCCAAATTCCTCTTGCAAATACGGACATTGATCAATATAGTGTTCAGGATTCCATAATGCACCATGTCGCTAAATAGGGAATCAGTGCGGATATATTTGGACGTATTGGTTCCGCAGGCAGTGTGAGTTTGCGACAATCGGGAAAAAGTAATGCCAAAAGATAAGTCTATAAAGAAAATACTGCTCATCGGCTCC
>CAYTND010000324.1:0-3441 GCA_964438965.1 uncultured Pirellulales bacterium | reverse complement strand
ACACTATCCCCGCTGGATTCGCTGGCATCTTCGAATTGACGTTTGTAGCGTTTTGCGCGGGCGCACTCGGCTTGAAGTTTATCCTCAAGAAGCTTCCTTGAGCCTACTGCCGTTAGGGCGTCGGTCAAAGAAGTCAGCCTTGCCTCCTGATACAACTTTGCATTGGTCAGATGGGAGTTCAGGATTTCTCTTGCTAATTTGGCCTTATAGGATGTTAGTTCTCTATTTGTGGCGACCGAATCAGCTAAGCAGCACATACACAAATAGCTGTCCCCACTGGATTCTCGATGCTGGATTCTCGATACTGGATGTAGCCGACGCTCCAAAGCTCCGGTGACGGAGCGCTCGATACTGGATGCTTCCCCGTTTCCACGGGGACAAGCTTGCCCCTGCGAAAGCAGGAGAGTATCGAGGGTCGGGCATCGCGCATCAAGGTGAAGCGGGATAACCAGGCGTGGTGATTGGGCTCCGAGCTTTTCGCAAACATGCGGAATGTTGGATACTCGATATTCGATGCTCGATACTGGATGCTCGTCGAGGAACGAGGATAGAGAATCAAGGATCAAGGATGGATGCTCGTCGAGTATCGAGGATCGGGCATCGGGCATCGAGAATTGCTCGAGGGACTCTTTGGGGCAGGAGCAATTATTGTAGCTGACCAGTGTGGGGGCTTTGGTTGTCGTGCTACGGCAGGCTCCGTCCTGACGAGTAGAGCCGTCTCGGCGAATAAAAAGTACACATTTCTCGGCGCCGAAGAGTTTGGGGACCTCACGGGCAACTATGTCGGCGACTTCATTCAAGTCGATGCTTTTCAGGCAGGTCGAGAGCATTGCGACTTCTTCGGCTGCTGCCCGGTCCTCAAGAAGCTGTCGTGCCATAAGGTCACGGGTCGAGACTATTCCGACTACAACTCCGTTATCGATGATTGGTAAATGGCGAATCTGATTAGAGGTCATAATTTCTCGGACTTTGCTGCTCGGAGTATTGGGAGAACAGGAGATAATCTGGGTCGTCATAATCTCGGCTATAGTGGTTCTCTCAATGTCCATCGAGGAGGCAACCACTTGGTTGACAATATCCCGCTCTGTCACGACGCCTATAAATTCTCCGTTGTCATTATTTGCGATAAGACAACTGACTTTATTAGTGAACATTTTGACCGCGGCTGCTTTAATAGTGGCATTATGGCGGATAGTTATAATCTCTGCGGGTCGTTCAACGATTCCGTGCATTTGTTGGTTATTTAGATGATTCATTATTAGACTAATAATCGGCATTAATCATCTGTTACTTCTAAGATTTTTGTGGCCAACAGAGAAATAAAGTTCCTGGAAACTATTGACAATAGAAAATAATCAATAGAAAATAGTCAATAGTCAGTTGGTTTTTCGTTTTTTAGCTTCTTGGGGATAAGCGTTGAGTGAGAAAAGCAAATTATCACCTATAGGTACAGCCGCAAAAAAAGCTGGCATTTCGCGGCAATCTCTGCAATATTACCTTATGGTCGGGCTGTTTGAGCCTACAGAAGTTACGCCGACAGGCAGACGGATGTTTGATGAAAAAAGTATTGAGCGGATTAAACTGATAAAAAAACTTAACGACAGCGGCTATCCTTTGCGTGCCATAAGGGAGTTGTTTCTGGAAGGCCGCAGTGATTTGAAAGGGACTGAACAGTGAGTGACTATGAAACCACCCAAAAAAGACGTAATATGATTGTGGGCGTTTTTGTGGTAGTAGGTATATGTGCGCTCGTGTGGCTGATATTTAAGTTCGGTGATTTGCCAACTACTGTTACACAGATGGGTTCTTTTGAGGTTTACGTTCAGTTCCCGACAGCACCGGGAGTGCAGAAGGATACGCCTGTGCGCTTTTGTGGCTATCAAATCGGTCGTGTAACAGAGGTTATGGCACCTGATAAACGAGAGGATCTGGTGACCGGCTTAGAATATTATCAAACAGTGGTTATTCTCAGTATTGGCAAAAATTACGTTAATATCCCTTCCAATGTTGAGATAAAACTGATGACGCGGGGGTTGGGCAGTAGTTATATCGAACTTAAACAAACTCCTGGGAAGCCTTTGGAGCCGCTTGACCCGAACCGACCGGGGACAGAATTTTTGATGGACAAAATATTACTGCAGGGCTCGACCGGTATAACAAGTGAGTTCTTTCCCGAAGAGAGCCAGAAAAAACTGGATGAATTGGTTGATGGCATCATAGCCCTTATTGCTAACGCCAACGATGTCATCGGCAGCCCCAACAACAAAGAAAATCTCCAGAAAATTTTGGTTAATCTGACTGAGGCGTCAGAACATGCTAAGGAGACGATACAGGAATTCCGGAAATTCGCCGTTGCAGGGACAACAACTTTGAAAAGTGCTGATGCCAAAACAGAAGACCTCGTTGTTGCGATGGTTGATACGAGTGAAGAAGTAAGTAAGGTGGCAGCGCAACTGCGGCTAATCCTGGAGAAAATAAACAGCGGCCAAGGTAGTGCTGCCAGGCTTATCAACGATGGACGATTTTACGAAAATCTGCTTGAGAATACGCATCAAATACAACTGCTGTTGGAAGAGTTAAAGTCATTCGTAGCACAAGCCCGTAATAAAGGCGTACCTATTAAATTAAAGTAAAACTGATGTCGTCTCCCGTATTAGTCGCGATTTATTTTTCCAGCGTGTTTACGATACGGGTGGTTACCCGTTTGACGCAGTCGTAACTGTCATTTTGTGCGGCTCGAATCTCTTCTATGAATTCACCGGTACTGTCGCCGAGCTCTTCCAGCTCCAGGGCAGCGTAGTGACGCACAATTTTATTTTCTTTGTTTTGAAGTTCCCGTACCAAAAGCGGCAAGACTTGCCGGGCTCTCCCCATACGGCAGAATGCTCGCGCTGCGGCAATGCGAACCGAAGCGGATTTATCTTGCAAAGCTTTTTGTAATGCGGTCTTTGCCGCTCCGAGGTCCGAACCCATATTACCCAGGCCGATTGCCGCCCACCAGCGTACCGATGCTCTCTTGTCCTGCATTGCCTGCATGAGGTCCGGTATCGCCGCTTTACCTTTTTCTCCGAGTTCTATTACCTCACGTATGCGCTCAATCAGGTTGCGATTTTCCGGCTGAGCCAGTACATCATAGCCGTTGCCGTGCTCTAAATAGATTTCCTCCAGTTCCGGCTCTGGGATCAGACCTAAGTCTCCGGTTTGACGCATCCACTTAATATGGGCCGCACGCATCCGCTTTAGAACATTTTTATGCTCAAGTGAGCTGGCCAAATTGCGCAGTTCGTAAGGGTCATTTTTAAGGTCGTATAATTCCTCCGGCGGCTTGGTCGGCGCCAGGAATTTCTTCTGAGCCGGAGTAAGCTTGCCCTTGGCATGCAGGCTGCGTAAGAGCTCACGCATCGGATAGCTGGTGTCCTTATAGCGATTGGTATTCCATAA
>CAYTND010000323.1:0-3443 GCA_964438965.1 uncultured Pirellulales bacterium | reverse complement strand
GGCAGTAATCTTTAATAGCGGCAAGGACCACCTCGCCGTACTGCCGGCGTTTTTTCTCTCCGACTCCTTTGACTTCGAGCAGTCTTATATAAGTGGAAGGTCTCAGCCTGGCCATATCCCGCAGCGCCGCATCACCAAAGACTATGTAAGCAGGAACGCTTTTTTTGCGTGCAATAGATGTGCGCAATTTGCGCAGAGCTTCAAACAAACCTTTGTCAACACCTTCCCACGAATCTTTAATGACCCTGGACAGTTTAGCCGCTTTCTGTGCCGGCCTTAGTAACCGAGGCGTCTCTTTTCCTTTCAGTGTTTGCCATCCCTTTTCGGTTACATTCAGGATGTTGTATTCCCCGACTTTCTGAATATATTCTTGTCCTTCGAGCTGTTCAATCCAGTCGTGCACAGTGTGTTTTTCATAATTACTCAGCAAACCGTATGTGCTTAGCTCATCATGCTTATTTTCCAGTATGCGTTTCTCATGCGAGCCAGTTAGTACCGAAGCTGTATAGCCGCCGCCGAATCGCTGCTCAAGGCGAAGAACGCATGACAGGATTTTCTGGGCGGTTTGTAAGGCATCGTCTATGCAGTCCAGCTCGCCAAGACAAATATCGCACGCGGAACAGTTGGTCTTGTCAAGCTCTTGGCCGAAGTACCGAAGAATTGCTTTGTGTTTGCATACGCCGCCGGTGCAATAATTATACATTCGGCTGAGCTTGAACATAGCGATTTTATGAGCTTCCGGCTCCATATCACTCATCAGGCTTTTCCATATTCCGTAGTCACCGCCCGAATAGAACAGGCAGCATTCGGCTTCAAGGCCGTCACGACCTGACCGTCCCGTTTCCTGCTGGTAGTGCTCAAGCGACTTGGGCATGCCGGTGTGAATAAGATAACGTACATTGGACTTGTCGATACCCATCCCGAACGCAATGGTTGCCACAATCGTTTCGACCTTTTCAGTAATAAATGAGTCCTGGTTCTTCTTTCGGTCTTCGTCTGTCATGCCCGCGTGGTACGGTGCCACATTATAGCCTTTGGCGGCCAATCGAGCACACATAGCATCGACATCTTTACGGCGAATGCAATAGATAATGCCGGACTCACCCTTATGCCGGTCGAGCACAGCACAGACTTGTTTCATTATGTTCGCGCGGCGCCGCACTTTATAAACAAGATTCGGCCTGTCAAACGAACCTATCAGCATTTTAGGATTTTTCAGGTGCAGTTGCTCAGCAATATCGTTACGAACCTGCTCAATGGCCGTGGCTGTGTACGCACCAATCGTTACATCACCGAAGACCTCCTTTAACAACCCTAATTGACGGTACTCAGGACGAAAGTTATGGCCCCACATACTTACGCAATGCACTTCATCAATGGCGATAAAAGATACCCCTGTTTTTCTGAGCAATTCTACAAAGCCGTCCGAGACAATCCGTTCAGGGGACAGGTAAAGAAGTTTAAGCTTCCTATTGTGAATCGCAGAAAAAACAGCTTGCTGTTCGTAAGCCGAAAGAGAGCTGTCGATACGTGCCGCGGGAACTCCACATTCTTTCAAGGCGTCAACCTGGTCCTTCATCAGGGAAATCAACGGCGAGACAACTACTGTAAGTCCCTGCATAGTCACCGCCGGCGCCTGATAACAAAGCGATTTTCCACCTCCCGTCGGCAGAACCACTATCGAATCCTGCCCACGATTGACACATTCCATAGCTTGTTTCTGCAGAGGGAGAAAATTATCGTACCCCCAATACTTGACCAATGCTTCTCGAATATGCTCCATCACAACTAAATATTACCAATTCAGCCCGAACGAATCCAGATATTCATTCTTTCTACTATCTATGGTTTAGGAGGCAATTCCAACGGCGGAAACGTCACGTTTTTGGCCTTCTTTATCCAGGCAGGGTCTCCATATACACCGGCTTTGCTGTAATCGAACGGCTTAAACCCGGTCTTTAGGACAGGGGAGTTTGGCTTCAATCGAAAGTCAAAATTCGCCGCATCAACAAACATCGGGTTCGCAATAATCGACTTCTTATCGTGCCCCGTTTCTTTCCTCCAGTCAGGCAGCGACTTTCCTACGAAGGCAACATCTCTGCCGGTGGCGTCCCAATAGCAATTGTTATCCATATTGATCTTGACCTTCTTCCAGGGGCCCGACAAAAGAACGCCGCTGTCATAGTAAACGATATTATTTTCAAACGTGAATGACAGATGATTTTCCACCCGCGTCGCCTGCACCTGGTACAGTTTGCTAAAAGCTAAGATATTATTGCGAACGACATTTTCTTTGCCGTAGTGCTGATGGAAGCCGCCGGTCTTGGTATTATAGACCAGATTGTTTTCCATAACGATACCCGTGCTGCCCTCATCAGTGTAGAGTCCCCAGCCGCCGTAGGAGTACGAATAGATATCGTGAAAAACGTTATTGCTGATGACAGTCCCTTCCGAAGGCCCTAACGTATAAATACCGCCCATATCGCTCAGCACACCCCAGCCGATATGGTGCACATGATTGAAACTGATGTTATTGCGTTTGGCCAAGCTCTCGGCGTACCCCCACCGCCAGCCGACCGAAAGACCGGTATAAAAAAGGTCCCCAATGTCGTTATGGGTAACGGTATTGTCGCCGCTTTGTCCAATCCACACGCCCACGGCAGAGGTGTAAATGCGGCCACCTGAGCGGATAATATTATTGTCAACAGTAATATGACTCGTGCGGGATGGTTGATCGGGACGAATCGCCCCTTCGCCTATTCGCACGCCGCCGGCCCCTAAGTCATATAGGTAGCAACGCTCAAGCCGGCAATCTCGGCAACCGCGGCGAAACCACACGCCGTAGGTCGCAACGTGGCTTATTTCACAATCCTCCAACACTATATTACGCGCCCCGTCGGCCATGATGGCAGCCTCTGTAACATAAGCAGCCTGATACGGCGCGTACCCATTGTCCGGCAGCAGCGATTGGTTGTGCTGAAAAACCAGACCTTTTAATTGGATATATTCAACAAATTGTTCCGCCTCCGGCTTTCCCTGGAAGATAACGAGTTTCTCAAGCACCGGAGCCACAACGTGCGCTTCGGACATATCTTCGTCCAGTAATGGTTTGTAATAGAGCGTACCGTTACGGGCCAGGAACCATTCACCGGGTGTATCCAGAGCGGCTTTGAAATTCTCTAAGTGAAAACGAGTATTCTTTGGCCAACCGGAATAAATCTTCAGTTTCTCTCCAACCGCAATGATCGTATTGGCCGCCGTGTCAATCTCCGTCAGATACCGGCGGCTTATACACCACTTATGATAGGCCACTAACGTAACATCGCGAAGCTCCCCGCTGTCAAGATTTCGCAGAGGTGCAAGAGTATCCGGACTGACGGATGTAGTCCGTCGATATTTGTCCTTGCTGCCCTCGACCAAAACTTCAGAGGTCGCGCCCATAT
>CAYTND010000322.1:0-3445 GCA_964438965.1 uncultured Pirellulales bacterium | reverse complement strand
AACAACCTTGTCACTGAAAAACGTTCTGCTTGGGGCACCGCTGAACGACTACAAGACAAATGATAAGCGTCTGACCCACGCTGCATACAACTTCTCCCGCGAAGCGCTCCTGCACTATAATATGTTCCATCTGGCCCAGGAGATTTATCCAGACCTGGGTGTTATTGACGGCTTTGTTGCTATGGAAGGCAACGGCCCGACCGGCGGAACACCCGTGGATGCAAAGCTCGCTCTGGCAAGCCTGGACCCGCTGGCAATGGATATTCTCGCAACCAAGCTAATGGGTTTCGACCCAACCCAGATTATGTATTTGACGAGCATGGCCAAAGCAGGAATGGGCCAGGGCGACCTGGACAAGATACAAGTCCTCGGAACCCCGACAGCCCAGTGTCAGTATCACTTCAAGGCACACAAGCGTTTGCTCGAACCCTACGGACTGTAAAACGCAGTTCAACTACGGACTTTAAGCAATTGTAAAGCTATGGAAGGTTCTGTATTCGCCTGCATATCAAGTGCTCTTGATGAATCCTGCGAAAGCTCACTTGCGATATGAATGACTGTTTCGTTGGCAAGGTCCGGCGTAAAATCGTCTAACTCGACACCCATAGCGCTTTCCAGCTCAGATTCGATAGTCGCCGTAGCATCTTCCACGCGTGCAACCTGTCTATTGAGGTATTGCTTGTATTCATTAAGATTTGTTATCGCCTTTTCGATACTTGACAGCACAGTCTTAGGCTCGATAGTCAGGTATAGGCCTTGAGCATTAAAACTGAAGTCCTTTGCGAAAATATCTATATTTGAGCCGTCGCCGATTGGAATTGATATGGCCTGACCGGCGGCGGTAAACGGCTTGTTGAAGTCATATTCGGTACTCTTAACTATGTCGTTTATTTCTTTAGCTAAGTCCTGTAATTCCGTTTGCATCGCCTCGACCTGCACTTGTGAATAATCCGGGCTGGACGCTTTCTTGGCCAGTTCTTCCATTCTGGCTAATTTGACGGCGATGCTATCGACGGCGTTGGCAAATATCTGAATTATGGAGACAGCAGTGCTGGCCTCTCTGGCACTTAGCCGGACATCTGCGATGTTGCCGTTGAGCAGCTCTCGAATTGTTGCTACGGCGTCATTGCCGTTTGGTGCCCCTGCCGGATTGCTGTTCCCGCTGTAAGCTCCATTAACGACATAAGCACCATAGTTAAAATCTAATACGTTTCTGAATTCGTATTCGAACAGCTTTCTTTCCCCCACATTGTGTTTTTAGCAGTGCCCCCGAAGCTAACTCCAACAAATAAAATATAATAAAAAAACAGCTATAAGCCAAAAATCCGGAAAAATTTCCAGGCAAGATTTAATCATTGCTTTTGCTGTGTCGCCGGATATTGTTTTTCGGACTTTTGCACAAGGACAAAGTCCGGTTCATTTCGGCAGGAAGCGCTTTTACGAATCGGGAATTGAGCTGTTTTCAAGGCCAAAAGGCGGCCACAGCCACGACAAACCAGATGATAATGCCGAGAGCAAATTTACTGATAATACCGAAGAATTCGCCGATACCGGCTCCCACAGCGTAGCGTAAAGAGTGCTCCGCCTTTTTTCCGCGGGAGAATTCCATTCCCCACACGCACAGCCCCGCGCCAAGGCAGGCGCCGAGCAGGGTCCCGAAAAAGGGGATTGGAATCAGAAAAGTGCCGAGAACGGCTCCTGTTACCGCTCCAAAAAGTGCGGCGATTGAGCCGGGCCAGCTTGCTCCTGATTTCTTGGCGCCTATCATACCCGCGGAGAATTCGACCAGCTCGCCAAGAGTAGCTAAGACTAATATCGCAATCAATGTATAGATGGAAAAGACACCTTCATCCCACCGCCACCAGGCGAACAGGCAGGTGGATATGACAATCAGCCAGTTGCCGGGCAGCCCAAAAACGACCACCAACAGCCAGGCAGCATTGAGCGAAACCAGTATAGTTGACCAAAGATAAACCATTACTCAATTTTAGGTTAAGAGTTCAAGAGAATCAAGTCGTAAACAGATATGATTTGACTAAAAATGAATGTAGGGTCGAGCTTACCCCGCCAATTTCTAAAAATGAATGTAGAAAAGAATAAAACAACTGAACATTGCCGAATCAACCTGTTTTATATAGTTGAAAGACCATAGTCATTTTACTATTGCAAATCATTTTTTCCTACGACCCTGTTTCTTCACGCGATGCTTTTTCCAATTTTGTGTCTTTCCGACTGCACAGGGATTAGTTGGTTTATATTCTCCAACATAGTTTTCGTTTAGTATTCTTGCTATTTCGGAAGCCGATATATCCGGGGGAGAAGACCTCAAGAGTTTACCGACTTGCCTATTCAGCTCTCCCTGAGGGCGTTTCTCTGTTGTTTCTGCTTGCTTTGGAGCCGCTAAATATTCTTTTGTCAGTTCCGCTAAATGTCGAAGGCTTGCTACGGTTGGGATCGCTGCTGTTTCGAAAAAATTGACACACCAAAACCCAAGGTCATGATTATCCTCTACCCTGTTCTTATCATTTTGAATTTGTCGCATAAATTTGGTGCATCGCAGGAAATTGTTCCATATCTCCTTCAGCGACTCAGCGATATCAGGCATATACAAGTGGAACGTATCTACGATATCACCAAACTGCCTTTTGTGTAGCGTATCCTTGAACAATTCCATAATGAAAAAATCTGAGAACCAACGTGAAATCCACTTTTTGCGGAAAGCTGTGGTGGTATGCTTAAATCTATCCCTTTGTTGCCCAATCCACTCGTCCATACCATTGGCAATCTGCTCCAATGATTCGGCTGCTTGTGCTAATTCATTATCACGTTTTACTTCGGTCTTTTTTATATCTTCTACGATTCCGCGCATCATGGTTCCTCCAAACTGCCAAAAGGACGATAGCAATTGTCCCTATGCCAGTAATAGTCAGCATAACTACATAACTATAAGCTATGTCGTCCGACTCATAGTTCCCTACTAAATTCTAAGAAATGGGCCGAAGAATGCAAATACACGGCGTTTTCAAAGTTTTTAAGACCGATAAAGCTTCTGTTATTTTTCAATTTAAGGCCTCTGAGCACCTGCTTGCAGCACAAAAGTTTACATTCATTCTTTTTGGGTTTGAATTGGGTTTGTTTTGTTCGAGCCTGAAGGCGGTTTCATTTTCATAATCCTCTATAACATATAAGTTTGCGTTCATTTTGGGCTTTACAGAAATTGGCTTTGAATTGGGTTTGTTTTGACCAAGTGTCCAATTGGATTTATTTTCATAATCCCTTGTATTATATAGATTTACATTCATTTGACTTTTTCGGAAATTGGGTTTGTTTTGCATAAAAAGGTCGATTTGTAGAGGGTTCTCGACAGATGTAGAGGTGCCGAGGACAGATGACAGACGACAGATGACAGTTGCTACTCTCTGAAACATAAATCCGAAATCCTAAG
>CAYTND010000321.1:0-3446 GCA_964438965.1 uncultured Pirellulales bacterium | reverse complement strand
TTTTGCCCACGCCGGGGATTTGTTCCAAATCTTTTGAGTTTAATTTTTCCATAGGCTCGGCCCTTAAGTGCTTTTGTTCTATTATATAAATAATGGGTTATAGATGCACAGAGAATAATATCACAAAACTTTGCAATTACACACAATGTCGAATAAAATATTTGCGATCAATCCCGAACAGGAGTAGCTTATGGAAGCGAACAAAGCAGTTTTTATTTATTCGGCGGAGCTTGAGAAGTATAATTATCCGCCGGAGCATCCGTTTAATACAATCCGGGCCAAGAAAACCCGTGAGATTGTAAAATCTCTGGGGTTGCTTACAGGTAATGGTAGAAGCGAAGTGCCGCCGGTTCCTGCCGAGAGGCTTGTTCTGAAGAAGTTTCACTCAGCCCGCTATCTGCACGCATTAAAAACCGCGGCAAAAGGCCTTTGGGATACCGAGGCACTGAATATGGGAATAGGCACCGGCGATTGTCCCGTTTTCGATGGATTATATGAGTACACTCTTCTGGCTGCCGGAGCGACACTTGTCGCGGCAAAACTTCTACTTTCTGGAGAGGCCGAGGTCGCTTTCAATCCGTCGGGTGGCTTTCACCATGCGATGCCGGAGCAAGCGTCCGGCTTTTGCTATATCAATGACGTGGCCTTAGCCTGCACGATATTGGCTGAAGAAGGTAAGCGAGTTCTGTATCTTGATGTGGACGTTCATCACGGCGACGGTGTTGCATACGCATTTTATGATAGCTGCGACGTAATGACTATATCTTTGCATCAAAACCCCAGGACCTTATTCCCAGGAACGGGGTTCGAAGAGGAAATTGGCACAGGCAAGGGTAAAGGCTACTGCGTAAATGTCCCTCTTCCGGTCGGGACTTACGATGAAGTGTATATGAAGGCGTTCAAAGCTATAGCTCTGCCGTTAATTACGGCGTATAATCCGGACGTAATTGTTTTTGAATTAGGGGCTGATGCTCTTGCAGGGGACCCGCTTGCACATCTATGTTTGACCAATAATGTTTATGCCGAGGTCATCGAGCATCTGTTAAGTTTCGATAAGCCCATAGTTGCGACCGGCGGTGGTGGCTATAATATCAACAACACCGTCAGAGCGTGGGCTTTAGCCTGGAGTATCCTTGCCGGTACAGGCAGCGGCAGTGATACGGACCACGCCGTCGGGGGTGTTATGCTCGAAAGTACGGACCGGCAGGGGGGCTTGCGGGACAGAGCGCTCGTTGTGAGCCGGACACAACGCGAAATGGTAGTGCCTGTAGTAGAGGCGACAATAGAAGCAGTTAAAGCGAATATCTTTCCAATTCACAAACTTTAGTTGCGGATTCCTGCTCCACGCTTTCGCGTGGACGAGTTTACACCTGCGAAAGAAGGTGCAGGAATGACAGTAGTCGGCTAATCAATAAATTCAATTTATGACTGGTATTACGCTTTGGTGGTTTTGAGTTTGTGGCGTGGAGCTTTGACAAGTATTGTCATTATCGCAGCGAGTATCAGCAGTGCCGAAGCGCCGTAATAGGCGATTGCAAAAGTTTGATGTTTGACATACATTGCTCCGGCGAGCTTTGCCAACATAAAACCGCCGACACCCCAGGCGGTAAATACCAGGCCGTAGTTTACACCAAAGTTCTTTAAGCCGTAATAGTCCTTTGTAATGGATGGGAACAGCGCCAGGTTTGCGCCATAGTTTGCTCCTATCAATGCCGAGATAATCGCCATTGCGGAAATTGAACCAAGGGCATTTTCACCAGAAGCTCTTGAGAGCAAAAATATTAAAACGGCCTGAAGCACAAAACAAGTAAACATCGTCGCCTTGCGACCAATTTTGTCGCTGAGCATACCGGCTACTATACGTCCGCCGCCATTACCGACAGCAAGTACTGCTACAAGTACAAACCCGAGGGAGATATCTATTTTGGGTTGAGCTGCGATTGCCGCGAGCTTTGAGATAATCATAAGCCCGGCACCGGCACCACAGGCATACATAAACCAAAGCATGTAGAATTGCACGGTGCCCAGCATTTCCTTCGGCGTGTATTCTTCTTTTTTGCTTGTGGGCGCTGGTTTTCCTTCAGCTATTGCTTTTTCTCTGGCCATAGCTTTTCTTTTCAGGCGGCCCACATCACCGTATTCCATTATAAACTGGAGGACCTTATGGGGCGATTTTAGCAATTGGGCCAAGCTAACAACGACAACCAAAAAACCGATCCCCAATATCAGAATAGCTTTTCTGAAACCGAAAGCAATTATCAACCATCTCGACAGTGGCGCGGCGTAAACAGAAGCCAGCCCGAAACCCGAAACCACAATACCTGCGATAAGTCCCGTTTTGGCGGGTGGGAACCACTTCACCGCCGATGGTGTCGTCGAGGCGTAGCCGAATCCGATGCCTGCACCGGCAAGTACACCAAAGCCAATGACGAAGACCATAAGGGATGTTGTCATAGCGGCAATTATGAATCCGAGTCCGACTAAGATACCTCCTATTGTGGCCACAATGCGTGGGCTAATTTTGTCCTGCATTCTTCCGGCAGGGACCATAACAAGAGAAAATACCAGGCAGGCAATCATATAGGGCAGCGATTTGTCGTTCTCGTTCCAGCCCCAGTCCTCGGGCACATGCTTGCTTATAACACTCCATGTATATAGAATACCGAGAGCGAGATTAATGCCCATTCCCGCAAACGTAACACGCCATCCATAATTTTTGAATTCAGGTTGCGCGGCAGTAATCTCTTCGCTCATTGAGCGGTTCCTTCATTAAAAACAGAGCGGACGTGTGCTTAAAACACACGTCCGGTTTGTTTATCATCTGTTAAAGCAGGCGCTTATTCACCTCGGCCTTTGATTAATGCTTCGACAACGCTCGGGTCTGCGAGTGTAGAGATGTCACCAAGGTTGTCTGTGTTCTTCTCGGCTATTTTGCGGAGGATTCGCCGCATAATTTTTCCGGAGCGGGTCTTCGGAAGTGCGGGTGCAAACTGAATGGCTTCGGGTGTTGCGATAGGGCCGATTTCCTTTCGCACGTGCTTAACAAGCTCCTTCTTTAGCTCATCGCTTTCCTCGATGCTGCCTACAAGTGTAACAAAGGCATACAGACCTTGGCCTTTAATATCGTGAGGCACCGGTGTAACGGCAGCTTCGGCGACTTTTTCGTGGCTGACAAGGGCGCTTTCGACCTCGGCGGTTCCGATGCGGTGGCCGGAGACATTGACGACGTCGTCGATTCTGCCCATTAGCCAATAGTCGCCGTCTTCATCAATCCGGCAGCCATCGCCGGCGAAGTAGATATTGTCGTACATTGTGAAGTACGTATCTATGAACCTGTCATGGTCACCCCACATCGTGCGCATCATTCCGGGCCAGGGTTTGCGTATGCAGAGAATCCGACCCGCAAACCCGCAAGCCCGTAGATCTTGGAGAACGTGCGAGCCACG
>CAYTND010000320.1:0-3460 GCA_964438965.1 uncultured Pirellulales bacterium | reverse complement strand
CAGTCCGTGTCCCAAAGAGTCCGTGTCAATCAGTGTTCAAAAACCACCCATCTTCCCTAAACCAACAAAATGTTAATTTGAAAAAAGTGTGATTTTTTATGAATTTTTGCCAAAAAAGCTGAATTTTTCCGAATTTATTGAAATTTATACCAATTTTTCCCAATTTTTCGGCGTTTTTTGACGCATTTTTCTTGCCTATACCGCCCAAGCTCCGCAAGTTGACATATCAATCCCCATTTTTGACTCAAAAACCAACATCCCCACACAAATGAGCTAAAAAAAACCTGAAAAACCCCAAATTTTCCCCCATTTTGGAAATTTTTTATTATGACTTTTGTTAATATAGGTTACTTATTTTATTGTATAGCCGAGTCCTTTTCTATCACCTTTTTTTCCTGGGCCTTATTTAAACTCAGCTAATCTTTCGCGAAGGTTACTATCTACCAACGCCAAAATTTGCTCAGCCAATATAGCCGCGTTTTTCGCCACCTGCCTTTCCGATAGCCGTAGTTGCTGCCGGCACGCCCGGACGACTCAAGGTTTAATGAGAAAAAGATTGACACCCGGCACCAGACGGTGAAAATACCGTTTAGCTTTTGGGATTTTACGTCACTGACCGCCCCAATTTTAGTCCGCTGTTTACAAAAAGACTCTATTGACGAAAGGACGAACTATCATCACCACAGCCGGCATCGTGGCGCCGCTTCTCGGAACGCTCGGTCTCGAAACACCGACGGCAAGGGCGCTGGTAGTGGTAGCCATCGGCGCCGGGTCTATGGTGGTCAGTCATGCAAATGACAGTTATTTCTGGGTAGTTACCGGCCTATCCAAAATGAGCGTCAAGCAGGGTTATAAACTGCAAACACGCGGAACACTAGTCGAAGGCGGTGCCGCAGCAATCACGTTGTGGATTATCAACTTGATTGTTCTCTAATGCTAAAATGCAGCTTAAGAGTCCGTAATATCCGGAAAATATTATCGTATAAGTATCTATATCAATTGGGTCAAATTTGAAATCCGAAAAAAGATAAGTTAATTGGTTAATTGGTGAGTGGTTAATTGGCAAATGGTTATCAGGGTATCAGGTAACCAGGCAGTGGGTATCAGGGTGTCAGGTTATCAGGATAAATGCACAGCATAAATATGTCTTTTCCACCGTAAGGTGTCCTCCGTAAGGAGTCCTTAGGACTGCGGACTGATACCCTGATATTTTGATATCTCCACAGGACGCCTTACGGTGCTGCAACCTGATACCCTGATATCCTGGTAACCTAATGACCCCACTTACTACTCACCACTTAGATAGTTGTTGTATCGTGCTTCGGATTTTCATGGGAATTGAGTTTTATGAAAGTCGTCATTGCAACCGACTCGTTCAAAGGTACTCTCACAGCTAACGAGGCCTGTGAAATCATCGCGAAAGCCATTTGCGAATCCGCCCCCGAGGTTCAGCTTGTGATAAAACCAATGGCCGACGGCGGTGAGGGCACTGCAAGGGCAATGATTCAGGCAGCCAACGGCCGATGGGTTCGGCAAACGGTAATGGGTCCCCTGCCGCAAATGCAGGTCGAAGCAGGCTTTGCCTGGTTCGACGATGACAAAACAGCTCTTGTCGAGATGGCCTCGGCCAGCGGACTCGAACTGCTCTCCGCAGAGCAGATGAACCCGCTCAAAACAACCACCTACGGGACAGGCCAACTGATAAAAGCTGCGCTGAAATACGGTGCACGCAAAATCCTTTTGGCCGTAGGCGGCAGTGCAACCGTCGATGGCGGCCTTGGAGCCGCTATGGCGCTTGGTTGGAAGTTCATCGACCATCAGGATAATCCTGTCCCGCTCGGCGGTGCGGGCCTTGAGAAAATCATAAAAATAATCAAACCCGAAAACCTCAGCCTTGTTCCGGTAGAAGTCCTCTGCGATGTTGACAATCCACTCTGTGGCGAGCATGGCGCAGCTAAAGTTTACGGCCCCCAAAAAGGCGCAACACCCGAAATGGTAGAACAATTAGAAAAGGGTCTTGCGCACTTAGCCGACCTCGTCGATAAACAACTCCAGCGCGATATCGACAACGTCCCGGGTGCAGGCGCAGCCGGCGGATTGACTGCCGGTGCAATAGCCTTTATGAATGCTGCTGTAGTATCCGGCATAGAAACGGTAATGGCCCGCAGCAACCTCCGCGCTGAGCTCGAATCCGCCGACTGGGTCATTACCGGCGAAGGCTCTTTCGACCGGCAATCGCTCTATGGAAAAGTCGTGTCCGGAATCTTAAAAATGGCCTCACAATCACACACCCGCCTGGCCGTGCTCGCAGGTCAGGTTAATATACCGCAGCAGGAATATCAAAAAATCGGAATCGCCGCTGCTATATCATGCAGAGAAGACAATATGTCACTCGATTACGCTCTTAAAAACAGCCGAGCACTGCTCTACTCGGCTGCACAACGTTTCGCAAAGCAATATTTATGTCACTAAGCCTGCATCTTGTTTTCTTAGCCCGAATATTCCATTTGATTTTTCGGTTTTTCTCTTGAAATTTACTGAGGATATGTTATGTTGTTGTATTCGAGTCTTATAACCATTTTGGAGGAGAAAATCTAAATGGCGTTCAATCAGTGAGATTTTCGTAAAGACAAACCTAAGCCGCTAAGAGTGCGCATAGTGTGCGGCGTGAACCCCGTTAGAAATTCTACAACGAGAAATAATAAGGGCCAAAAAAGGGCAAATTTCTAACGGGGTGAAAATATTAACAATTTTTCCAAAGGAGAAAGAGATGAAAACGACAAGAATGCTTACAATTCTGGTTTTGGCATTGGGCCTGGCTGCGGAGGTTGCCAACGCAGATTTCACCTTCGGTACTCCCACTAATCTTGGCCCACCTGTCAACTCGGCTTATGGGGAGCGTTCCCCATCCATCTCGGGCGACGGCTTGCAGTTCTACTTTTATGATTGGCGGGTACCTCGGCCCGGCGGGTACGGTGCCGTCGACCTTTGGGTAGCGACGCGGGCAACGAAAGACGACCCCTGGGGAGAACCGGTAAATCTTGGGCCACTTGTCAACAGTTCGGCCCGTGACCAGACACCGCATATCTCGGCCGATGGCCTATCGCTCTACTTCGCCTCGGACCGGCCCGGCGGGTATGGAAATCGGGACCTATGGGTCACGACGCGGACTACGACAGGGGATCCCTGGGGCGAACCGGTTAATCTTGGGCCAACTGTCAACAGTTCGGGGGCGGATCGCGGGCCGAGCATTTCGGCCGACGGCCTATCGCTGTTCTTTCACTCCCAGCGGTCCGGCGGATCTGGTGGGGAAGCGGATATCCTGGTAACGACACGGGAAACCACAGACGACGACTGGGGCACCCCAGTGAATCTTGGACCAATCGTCAACAGTTCGATTGGGGACTCCAACGCAGACATCTCTGCGGACGGCCTGTGGCTCTTCTTTCAGTCCAGTTCC
>CAYTND010000319.1:0-3460 GCA_964438965.1 uncultured Pirellulales bacterium | reverse complement strand
GCCGATATGATTGATTATGTTGCCGGAAGTATCATAGCGAATGACAATTCGATTGCCTGCGTTCGCAACGAATACATCATTTTTTGCAACCGCGATACCGGTCAGGAAGGCATTATCACCCAGTCGCTGCCAGTTTGCTATGGGCTTAAACCGGCTATTGTAAACCTGCACGTGATCTTTCATTCCAACATAAATCTTTTCATCGTCGGCGACCGTTACGCATCGCGGGGCACGATTGAGTTTAATCTCTCGAAGCAGCCAGCCACTTTCGGGGGGGGCCAAACGCCTCTTTTCGCGTTCGGGCCCGGCGTTAAATACGCGGATGGCCTTGTCGCCGGCTACATATATAGCCCCTTGCGAATCTACCGCGATACGGCGCGAATTCGTAAATCCGGTACCAATTGGCCGACCGAATTCTTCGTACAGAACCGGGTCAGGGTCGGCCGTTGACAGGTCTTTTTGTCTTGCGAAGGCGGCCTTGCCGGTCAAGAGGCCTCCCGGGCCGACCAGACCGGCTGCGCATGCACCCCACGTACTGTTTCTTAAAAAACTGCGCCTGGTAATATTGTTTTTGTCTTTCGTAATAGTCTGTTACCCTCTTTTTATCTTAGTAAATATTCTCACGACATTCTTAATTGTGTCCAATACGAAAATTCGCCCGGCGGCATCAACAGCCACATCGAAACCTCCGGCCTGACACTGGTCTGGAAAATAGCAAATACGCGCGGTCCCGCCTTCAATCAATTGTTCCGTCCCTGCGACCACGCCTACAAAAGTGCCTTCGGCATCATAAATTTTAACTCGTGTCAGGCCCTTTTCGCAGGTGATGAAACTTTCATCATCAAGTATGGCAAAATTGGCGGGATTGCAGCAGCCGCAGAAACCTTTCACATCCACATTTGAAAACTTACCCCAGAAGAACTCAAGGTCGCCGTCAAATGTATATGCCTCAATGCGATGACGACCGGGATTGACAACTCGCAGCAATCCGTCACGACCAACTGCAAGGTCGAAATAAGGACTCGGTATGACAAAACCAGGGATATTTCGAGCTTTATCTTTGGCGCCGATACGGTTAACCAACTTGCCGGCAGTATCATAACGCAGAACAATGCGGTTACCCGCATCAGCAACGAACACATCGTTTTTTGAAACAGCTATACTGGTCAACACGGCCCTTTCACCAAGACTGTCCCAGCTTGCCAGACGTTTTCCCTGCTGACCATAAACTTCCACATGGTCTTTGGTCCCGATGTAAAACTTACCATCGTCAGTCACTGTCAAACATCGTGGCGCACAGAGCAGTTCAATCTGGCCAAAGGAAGAGAAAGTAGAATTCGGGCCTTCATTAAATATTCGGATGACCTCATCGCCGGCAACATAAACACGTCCCCCAGGACCAACAGCGATTGCCGTCGAAGCCTTAAGCCCGGTACTGATTGCCTCGCCTAATTGTTCATAAATAATCAGGTTGGGGTCAATCTTTGCGTCGATTTCATAGAGATACTCTTTACCCAGGCCGCTGCCTTTTTCGCCTGTCGTATCAAGCCGTACCAATGCAACCACAGCAATGACAACAGCAAGCCCAATAAGCACGCCTATAAAAATTCTATTTGCATTCATTGTATTTTCATAATTCAAAGTGACTAAAGTGAGCTAAAGTTATCAGTTTTTTAACTTTAGGCACTCTAAACTTTAGGCACTTTAGTTCACTTCTTCAGTAACATCAATACATATCATTCGGTTCATATCACGTAAAATCAATCTGCCGGACGCAATCGCCATAGGCCCCCACGACTCCGGCCCTTCCAGTACCTTGGCCTCGGCAAGTTGAACATATCCGTTCGGCGTTGCCTCCGCCAGGGTCAACAAGCCGGAGCCATTCATAACATATATAAGGCCGTTGGCGATTGTATATGGCCCAAGTCCAAATTTGTGAACACTTGTGCTGGCCCACACAACCTTGCCGTCCGGGTCAAGACAGTTCAATTGCCCATCGGCGCCAACACCATAGATATAATCGTCATAAAAAATTGGTGTATGTTGAGGCGAGCCGAATACCTCAGGTTCAAGCCGAAAGGCCGGTTGTGCGCTTATCGTGTCACCATCCTCGCTTAATTTCAGCATCATACTTCCTGCGTTATATCCGCCCGACAGGAAAATGAGTCCATCACCGGCTACCACAGGACTCGGCACGTTTGCGATACGAATCTTCCATTCGGGGTATTCCCATAGAATGCTGCCGTCCTCCGCCGAAATGCCCACCACCCCCCCGCTGGCACAATAGACATATATACGCCTTCCGGCGAATTCAATCGGCACAACAGATGAATGCGTCATCACCCAGCGTTTAGGATTGGGACTTTGCCATATTACCTCACCTGTAGCGGTATCCACCGCTATCATTAGCGACTCACCACCGGCGGCGATTATCACTTTGTCCCCCTCTATAAGCGGACACTGTCCGGCGTACCACGGCGGCACCTTAGCCCCAAAATCCTTCACCAAATCCCGCACCCAGTGAAATTGACCCGTTACTGAATCCAGACACGTTACATGACATTTCGGACCCATTGTTACAATGTACTTATCTGTTACCGTCGGCACAGTTCGGCTCATTCCGTGATTGCGTTTGATTTTAACCGGATAAGAATACCGCCAGATTTCTTTGCCGTCAGCAAGTGACAAGCATCTAATTACATCAGCCTGTTTTTCTCGGTCATAATCCAAAACATATACTCGTCCCCCCAGGACTGCCGCACCGGCGTAACCTTCTCCAACATCAATAGACCAGAGGACTTCGGGTCCATTAACCGGCCAAGTTCTTGCCAGAGTAACATTCTCATCACTGCTTATTGCATCGAGGTTCGCCCCCCTGAACCGCGGCCAGGCACCGGGCAAATCCGACGGCACACCATCGAACTGGACAAACTCACCACGCAGCTCTACACCATTTGTATCCGAGGGCGCTTGTGGAATATCATGTGCAATAGGCAGACGCTCTGTGAGGTCTATCGCTGCATCGGCACTAAGCCATACGTACAGCAATACCACTCCAATAATGGCTAAGCCAACGGGTAATGCCTTTGCAATAGTCGATTCCTTCATACTTTCCTCATCAAGACCTTCCAGCAGCTATTCATTTCTTAACGCATCCAACATTTTACCGCTGAGCGCAAAGGCCGTCGCAATCCATATCCACACTATACCACTGATTGCTATAGCAGCAATCGTCAACACTAATGAAAAATACGGGACCTGTGCTCCGGGTGATTTCAGGGCAGGGCTTACTGCTACCAGCGCAGCAACAATTCCACAGGCCAAACCACCTATCAGAAGCCCTCCATGCTCGTAAAACACCATCCGTTTAAGTTCGGCTTTTTCAAATCCCACCGCCTGCAGCATTGCAAGCTCACCCCGCCTCTCAAGCACGTTGCGAAGCACTACCAGCCCAAGCCCC
>CAYTND010000318.1:0-3492 GCA_964438965.1 uncultured Pirellulales bacterium | reverse complement strand
AATGTAAACTCACTTATAACAAAGGATTACAGAAAAAAAGATGATTTCGCAGTCCAAAAAAACAAACCCAATTCAAAGCCAATTTCCGAAAGGCCCAAAATGAACGTAAACTTATATGTTATAGAGGATTATGAGAATAAAACCGCCTTAAGGCTCGAACAAAACAAACCCAATCAAACCCAATCTCAAAACAGAAGTCCGATGCCGGATGTAAGAGGTCAGATATCTGTCTTCTGCCTTCTGTTTTCTGTCTTCTGTCCACGGCGCCTGCTCATTAACCCGATGTTGCCTCTTTACAAACTAAGCAATGTTCAGTATTATAGCCGACGTAAAGGCCGATGTAGCTCAATGGTAGAGCACAGCTTTCGTAAAGCTGAGGTTGTGGGTTCGACTCCCACCATCGGCTTTAGAAAATTAAAGTATATAATTTGTGTTAACAATCATCGGGGTAAGCTATGTACTACAGAAAAACTTCCACGGCTTTGAAAGTAACCTTTCCATTAGTCATTTTTTTAAGTTTATGGATGCTTTTCAATTTATGTTCCTGTCAGGACCTTGTGGGTGCTGATTCAAACCGGACAGGAGCAGACGGCCTGGAGTTGCGCGTAATGAGTTTCAATATTCGTTATGGCACCGCTAATGATAAACAAAACCACTGGAGAAATCGTCGGGAAATGGTTTTTGACGTCCTGCGCAATCATCGCCCCGATATTGTGGGTTTGCAGGAGGCGCTGGATTTTCAGATTGCCGAAATCCGCGAGGCACTTGCCGAATACGGCCAGATAGGTGTTGCCCGTGAAGACGGTAAAACCGAAGGTGAATACTCCGCCATCCTCTATCGCCTCGACCGTTTTGACGTGGATGAATCAGGGACATTTTGGTTTTCTAATACTCCGGAAGTGCCCGGCTCAAGCCACTGGGGCAATGCCTGTGTCCGCATCTGCACCTGGGCAAGATTTCTCGAAAAGAAATCAGGCAGGGCTTTCTATATCTTTAACCTTCACTTAGACCACGTTTCCCAGCCGTCCCGCGAAAAAAGTGCGGTACTGCTGGCTCAACGTGTTCACCGTAGAAAGCACAAAGACCCATTTGTCGTAACAGGCGATTTCAACACCGGCGAAAACAATCCGGTTGTAACGTATTTGAAAGGCAAGACCTCTCTCAGCGGGCAAAATGGACGCGAATCTAACAATCCTGTTCCAATGGTTGATACGTTTCGCGTGCTGCATCCCGATGCCAAAGATGTTAGAACCGCCCACGGGTTCCGGGGAAACCGAAAAGGCAATAAGATCGATTATGTCTTCACACCGTCTAATGTGAAAGTGCTCGAGGCACAAATACTGTATGACAATATTGATGGGCGTTATCCATCCGACCACTTCCCGGTTATCGCCATACTTGGTATGCCTGCAAACAGCAAACACTAAGGCAGGGAAGCTGTGTCAGTTTTTTCTTGCATTTATATAAGCTCACAGTTAATTTAAGATTGAATTAAAACAACAGGATGTTAGTTTTTGCAAAACAAGAAAGTAGCGAGGATGGATATTATAAGCAGTTTCAGGGGGAAAGTAAGGGGGAAAAATCTATCGGTTGTTTTGCCGGAGGGCAGAGACGAGCGGATAATTCAGGCTGCCCGCAGACTTAAAGACGAAGACATTGCTCAGCCGATAGTGCTCGGAAAACCCGCCCAAATCGAGGCGGCGATTGAAAAAGCCGGCGTCAATCTCGACGGCATCAAAACTATAAATCCGAAGCAGAGTGAAAAGCTCGACGCTTATGCGGAAAAATACAGCCGCCAGAGAGAGGGCATTTCTCCAGCCGTAGCAAGACGTATAGTCGTCAAGCCGTTGTTCTATGCAGGGATGATGGTGGCTTGCGGCGATGCCGATACCGCCGTTGGCGGTGTTGCCGGCGCAACCGCAATCCTTATTCAGGCCGGCGTCTTGACCATAGGTTTGGCCCCGGGAATCAAAACTCCTTCCAGTTTCTTTCTTATGGTTATTCCCAATTTCCTCGGGGAAAAAGACAAAGCCTTCATTTACGCCGACTGCGCCGTTAACATTGACCCTACGGCCGAGCAATTAGCGGACATAGCTTTGGCTTCTGCTGTAAGCGCAAGGAGAATCTTAGGCCGGGAACCTCGCGTAGCTCTGCTGTCGTTCTCCACGAAGGGAAGTGCTTCCGGCCCAAGTGTGGACAAAGTCAGGGAAGCTCTCAAAATAGCCCGGGCCCGGCAGCCCGGTTTGGCTATCGACGGCGAATTCCAGGCTGACGCCGCTATAGTTCCCAGAGTAGCCGCCAAAAAAGTTAAGGATGAAAGTAACGTTGCAGGAAAGGCCAATGTCATCATTTTTCCTGACCTCAACTCAGGAAATATCGCTTACAAGCTCACCCAGTATATGGCTGACGCCCAGGCCATCGGCCCGTTTCTGCAGGGATTTGCAAAACCCATAACAGACCTCTCAAGAGGAGCGAGTGTTGATGACATAATTGCCACAGTGATACTGACTTTGGGCCAGTTGTTGGAGAACACGAATGAGATGAGTAGTGAGTAAAATAAGTGAACTAAAGTTTGGAGTGTCTAAAGTGCCTAAAATATGGATATCAGCAAATCAGGAAATCAGGGTGCAGGATATCAGGAAATCCGGATACCAGGAAATAAAACAAAGTTAACCTGATATCCTGTTAACCTGATAACCATTACCTTATGTCCTGATAACCTGATAACCACATTGACTTTAGCTCACTTTAGGCACTTTCCTGATAACCAATTAACCATTTTTTGAAAGGACAGCACCGGCAATGAAAGTACTCGTCATAAATGCAGGTAGTTCCTCGGTCAAGTATTACTTGTACCAGATGCCCGAGGCGGAGATTCTCGCCAGAGGGTTCGTCGAAAAAATCGGAGAGGAAACCTCTGAACTTTCCCACTTTTTACACGGCAAAACCTATACAATACCGACAAAGGTTGAAGACGTCGGAAAGGCAATAGAACTTATATTGGAAACGCTCGCTGACAAAGAAGTGGGAGTTTTGCGGCGGATATCTGAGATTGGCGCCGTCGGCCACAGGGTCGTTCACGGAGGTGAAGAGTTCACCGGCTCTGTAATCATTGATGAAAATGTGATTGCCTCAATCGAAAAGTTTGCGGACCTTGCTCCTCTGCACAACCCGCCGAATTTAGCCGGCATCGTGGCTGCACAGCGCAATCTCCCAAACGCCAAACAGGTTGCCTGCTTCGATACCGCATTTCACAGTACGATTCCCCCTGCGGCTTACATGTATGGTTTGCCTTACGAGATTTACCAAAAATATAATATACGCAGATATGGCTTTCATGGCCTTTCACATCAATACATTGCAGCCAGAGCCGCTGATTTATTAGGCAAAAAGAAAAATAATATCAACGCGATTACATGTCATTTGGGTAATGGATGTTCTATAACCGCTGTCAAAAACGGGGTCTCCGTAGATACCTCGATGGGATTTACC
>CAYTND010000317.1:0-3493 GCA_964438965.1 uncultured Pirellulales bacterium | reverse complement strand
ATAGATAATCCGGAACCAGGGCTGGGACGATGATAGAACACTCGTTGGTTTGCTGCCTCGAACAGCCAGACTGGCCGCCTTCTCTCCAAGCTCAATTGCTAGAGCCGCCTTGTCGAAATGCCAGAATCCAATTTCCTCAAGATCCGGGCTAATCACCAGGTCAGCATCTTTTAGATTCTCTATAGCTACCCGGTATTCGGCGATAGTTAGAGTTTGGGTTAGTATCGTGATCAGGCTTGGGGCTTTCATTCGCAATCGTTGAGGTTTTTCTATTCGCATCCAGTCCAATGATTTCAACATTTTCCTCTTTAGTTTTGTCTGACATAGCAGAAGGTTTTCAACACAGTTCTCAATATCGTTGACCCGCGTTTGTAGAAAGTGACCGGGGACGTTTGACAGCATCGGCAGCTTCTTCTTATCTCCGGTCTCGTGGCGTTTAGTGGGCTCTGCGGTATCAGCTGCTCGGCCTTTCTTTGAGGCAAGCATCATTCGGCTTGGATCTGGAATGACATTGACTCCAATCACATACTCAGCCCCCATCTCCCGGCACACGCTCACCGGTATTTCATTAACCAGCCCCCCGTCCACGAGATATCGCCCCTTAATCCTCACTGGAGTGAAAATTCCGGGTAGTGAGATGCTGGCTCGTACCGCCTCGATCAGCGATCCCTCACGCAATATTACTTGTTCCCCGGTCTTAATATCAGTAGCCACACAGGCAAAGTCATACTTCAGCTGAGAGAACGTCAGGTCTCCTAGAATCGGCTTGAGTAATGAGATTACCCGCTTCCCCCCGATAAGGCCACTTAACGGTAGAGTCATATCAGCCAGGAGCACCAGGCGCTTGAAGTCCAGTCGTAAAGCAAACTGCTCAATATCGCCAATCTTGATGCCACCGGCGTAGAGTGCCCCGATGAGTGCACCAATGCTGGTCCCGGTGATGACATCGGGGAGGATGCCCTGTTCCTCAAGTGCCTTGAGTACGCCGATATGAGATAGTCCGCGTGCCGCTCCACCACCGAGTGCGTAACCGATTTTTTTATTGCTTGGAACCGACATTGCCTACTTTCCTTGAGTCGATAGAATCCCAGCAAACTTGCAGACACATTATATCATTTATTCCATATTTCGTTTCTGCTGAAAAAAGGGGCCTTTATTAAACATTCCGGCTGTTTGTCGTATCCTATTTCTTATGTATATAATTAGAGGAGAAGTAGTCGAGGATAATTTTTAATGACGTTACAGAAGCGACTCTTAGCCGTATTCGCCCACCCTGATGATGAAAGCTTTGGGTCAGGAAGCACACTAGCCCGCTATGCCGATGAAGGCGTAAATATAACCGTAGTGTGCGCCACCCAGGGAGAGGCAGGCGAGATAGCACCTGGAAGCAAGGCTACGCCCGATACCCTCGGAGCTATTCGGGTCGCGGAACTTCGCTCAGCCCTCAGTATGCTCGGGGTGCAATCGTTAATTCTCCTCGGTTATCGCGACTCTGGAATGGCAGGTACCGAAGACAACAACAATCCCTCTGCATTCATAAACGTACCAATCACAGAAGTCATCCAACGCCTAGTTAGAATCATCCGGAAGTGCCGTCCTGACGTGACAGTCACAATGGATCCGAGTGGCGGGTATGGTCACCCTGATCACATTCGGGTCGCCGAGTTGACTACGCAAGCGTTCAAGGCCGCAGGTGACCCCTCCTCCACGTCGCATAACGGCGAGGAGACATGTATCACTAGCAAGCTCTACTATCATGTTTTTCCTCGTAGCCAGATGGTGCGCTGGTTCAAGTACATTCAGGAAACTGATCCGTCGAGTGACATGGCTCAGTTGGATCCGAATACCATTGGAGTGATGGACGGGGACATTACGACAGTTTTGGACGTTTCCCGCTATGTGGACGTGAGGATTCAGGCTGCTCAGCAGCACCGGTCTCAGAGATCACCTTTTACTGTGCTCCCGCGCGAGCTGACGAAGGAGGTTCTTTGCAAAGACTTCTTCATACGAGCAAAGCCACCCTGGGACGGAGGCAAGGTAGAGACTGACCTGTTTACCGGACTCTGAACCTCTAGTGGGTATATGCTTAGAGGGAAAATTTCTGTGTATAGGATATCTACGAACGCCAGGTTATCTTAGCCTGATGAACTTCAAATATTAACATTCTGACGTTATGGTCAATCATACAATGACAATGAACTCCTTATATTATTCCCCTGGGATTTCGAGCACAAGAGCAGGACAGTGACGGCCAAGCGAAGCACTCTTTGAAGAGTCACCTACACAGTTTTACAACTGCGTGAAAATAGACTAAAATATTGATACGACTTGCTGAGTTTCCAGATGGGAGAGCCATAGATTTGAAACACTCGTTTCCATCCCGTCGCTCTGCAGTTATGAGCAGGCGTGGGATAGTAGCCACCAGTCAGCCTCTAGCAGCGCAGGCTGGGGTGAGCATGCTGTTACAAGGTGGCAATGCCATTGATGCTGCCATTGCCACCGCCGCTGCCTTGAATGTGGTAGAACCAATGTCGACCGGCCTGGGGGGAGATGCCTTCGCCCTAGTATATCTAAGCAACAGCAATGAATTGAAGGCATTAAATGCCAGTGGCCGGGCTCCTTATGCCGCCAGTTTGGAAACATTCCGAAATCTAGGTTACCGAGAAATGCCGGGCGTGGGCATTCACACGGTAACAATCCCTGGGACTTTAGACGGGTGGTGTTCACTACTTGATAACTATGGCACTATGAGCCTGGCTCAGGTATTGGCACCGGCCATCGAGCTGGCTGAAAACGGGTTCCCGGTCACAGAGATTATTGGATATGCCTGGAAGAATAACAGTGCCAAGCTGCAATCCAATGATGCCGCTGCCCATACTTACCTAATTGATGGGAGAGCACCTGAGCCGGGTGAAATTTTTAGGCAGTCAGACCTGGCCATGACCTTCAAAAAGATTGTCGAAGGAGGACGTGATGTCTTTTACAGAGGAGAAATCGCCGAAGCCATAGTAGCCTGTTCTCAAGAAAACGGTGGGTTAATTACTATGCAGGATTTAAATGAGCACACCTCTACATGGGTAACACCAATAAGTACCAATTATCACGGATATGATATGTATGAATGCCCACCCAATGGGCAAGGGCTCGTTGCGCTTCTAGCTTTAAATATACTGGAGGGTTATGACTTGCGCTCTCTAGGGCATAACTCTTCTGAGTATCTGCACCTCCTGATAGAGGCGGTGAAGCTGGCCTTTGCCGATGCCGATAAATATGTAGCTGACCTTGATTTTGTAGACATTCCTTTAGAAGGCTTACTCTCTAAGTCTTATACAAAGCAGAGAAGACATCTTATAGATACGAATAAAGCGAGACAAGTGGTAGAAGCAGGCATCCCGGACACTCGAGGAGATACCGTTTACTTAGCGGTGACTGACAGGGATGGTAATAGTGTCTCTTTTATTAATAGTCTTTACGCTGAATTTGGTTCCGGTCT
>CAYTND010000316.1:0-3497 GCA_964438965.1 uncultured Pirellulales bacterium | reverse complement strand
CGCACGTCTTGACGCCGAGGGCGTGGGCATACTCGAAGGCCTCTTTGAGCGTCTCGCCCATGCGGTTGAACAATTCGTTGGCTTTTTCCTTAGAAAGCTGTGGCCAGGGGTTCATGCCGCGCATATAGTCCGGGCCGTAGTCGTCGCGTTCAAACATCTGCGCCGCACCGAATGTGTAATCGCCCGTCTTTGCCGGCTGATAGCCCCAGGAACCGGTGGTGTTGGGCGTTGCGAAATGCCTTGACGGGTAGCTGAACTTCACGGTTCCGTCCTTGTTGAAGTCACCGGGCATACCTATCCAGACCGTCGGCTCCGGCCCCACACCACCCTGAGGATATGTATGTAATCCGAAGAAATTCATACGCATCTTGGGTAGTTGCGCAATGATGGCTTTGTAGTCATCGGTATTCCACCAGTCCGGCCCTTCGGGGAAATCGTGAAATGGCTGAATTCCTCGCAGATTGAATAATGGCTCGCCCTTTTCATCGAGTTTGGGTATTTTCAAAGCAATGCGCTTGTCTGGAATTGTGTCGCCGTGCATATAAAAACGCACGCCCAAATGTTCGGCGAATCGGTAAGCTGCATAAAGCGTTCCGATAGAGTCGCCGCCGGTAATCAGTACAGCTTGCTGTTTTCCGGTGGTTATCGTCTTAAGCAGATATTGCTGAGGTTCCAGCGAATTTACTAATGACGCCAACGTTGAGTTTTTGGCTATCACGGTTTTAACAGCAGGGCGGTCCTTTTGTCCGACAACAATTAGAGCGGTTTTAGAAGGTAGTTTGTTTTTGCTTTGGACGATTGGGAGCAGCTTGCCGGTCCGCAAATACAGATAACGGCGAATCTCTTTTGCCGCTAGACGTTCTGCTGCTGTTGCATCCGATGGACTAACAATGGTCACGTCGTCCGCCACAGTTGAAACATCAGTCTCGGACGTCTGACAGCTAATTGATATTAGGGGCAGAGAAAGCAATGCCAAAGTTAAAAGACTCGTGCTTCGTAGCTTTCGCGAAGTAGTACAAGTGTCTTTTTTCATTTTAGTAATCTCCTTGTGACTAAGCTTCTTTTCTAATAGCTATGCCACAGGTAGAATATCAAATCCATCTAAAAATTCAATCTTTCCGGCTGCTTCTCGAAGATTTTCGCCGAAATCCGAAAACTCGCGCTTGACATCGGTCCACAGTATGCTGTATTGTGCTAATCATTAACAATGGTTTCCGCAAAAAAGGTTCGATGAATGGCAAACTGGCTTCATCCGGGAACAGGTTAAGAATTACAAGTCATTTTCAAGCAAGGAGAAACAGATATGGGCGACAAGGGCAAAAGAGATAAAGGCAAAAAGGAACAACAGAAAAAGGCCAAGCTTAATCCAAAGGAAAAACGAAAATTGAAAAAAGAAAAGAAGAATAAATAATTGCCCAATTTCGCACCAATACTACTGCGAGAGCACGAAGTTGGCCAAATCCGTAATTTCCCTATCAGACAAGTTGGACGTCCGTCCATGTTCATCGTCAGGATTGTACTTTGTGAGGACTTCCTCAATAGTAACAGCCCGACCATCGTACAGGTATGGTGCGGTCCGCCAGACTTCGACCAAAGTCGGCGTATCAAACTCGCTGTCTTTATCCAGTCCTTTGCCTATGCCCAAATTGTATTGCCGCAGGTCCGTATGCAGTGCTCCCTTATGACAGGAAGCGCAGCGTGCTTTGCTAAATATCTTTCGCCCTCGTTTGGCTGAGACGCTTAGTCTGCCGTTGACCAGATAAGGGCTCGGTACCGGCCTGAGCGACTTGAGATACTTATCGATTGATACGGCTTCCTCTTCCGGGCGTACCGCAAACAGGATATGCCTGATCCCGGCGCGCACGGCCATCTCGGCGTTTTGGCGCACACCCGTAAACATCGCCGGCGGGGTCCTGTGAGAAAACAGGAGACTTTTTGTGTTTTTAGGGTTGCCTAAGCCATCGTTAAGCAGGTCCCAGTTAAGGGCATCGACACGCGCACCTCCCGGATGACAGCTTGCACAGCTTTGCCAGCTCTGAAAGCACAGCGATGCATCGTGGAAAAGCATTTCACCTCTACGCCTTATAGACATTTTTGGAGTTGGCCCGAGTGCTAAAGCAGTAGTTTTGGTCCCCGTCGTTTTATTTATATCAACTATCGTTATGCTGTCTGTAAAATATTCCGCGACGTAAACACTGGAACCAACAATTGCAAGTGCACGGGGGCCTTTGCCGCAAAGCTTGATACGCTGTCGAATCCCGTAAAGAAAACTTAGCTCGTTTGGAATGTTTGATGAAGGTGATGAAGGTGTTGAACTTGAACCATAACTTCCGTAGTCACCCTGCCCTATTGTGCGATTCTGAGCGTTTCTTTGGTCAGCGTGATATTTCCTGATTTTGTCCATCATGGCAGATGCATCTATTATGCTCAATTCATCGGTTCCGGCGTGGGTTACACAGATATATTTTCCATTGCTTGTGCAGCCAACGGCCCACGGGTTGGCGGCTCCGTTGTCCACATCATCTAAAAGGACAGTATCAATTAGCTCTTTCTTCCCGACATCGATAATACTGAGCGCATTGGTATTTATCCATCCCCGCTCCAACTGCGTGGTTGGTACTGTATAACGGGCGAGGATATGCGTGGCATAGGCGTATCGGCCATCGGGTGAAATACAGATTCCCTGCAATGCTGTGGTTCCGTTGGGAAGCTCGATGGTGGTTGCCACCTTATTGGTCTCAGTGTCAATGACTGAAACCGTCGCGGCGATGGGGCCGATGTTGGCGGTGCCGATTGGCAGATGGTTGGCCACGAAGAGAAACCTGCCGTTCGGGCCCAGTGCCGCTGCGACCGGCTCACGCTGGACGGGTATTAGAGTTGTCTGCTTGCGTGAGGCCAGGTCGATGACCGAGACGTTATTATCGAAGCGGTTGCACACGTACAGGATTTTGCCGTTTGAGCTGAGCACGGGTGCCATAGGAGTATGACCTGCGGGCAGCGTATAGCTGACCCTTCCGGTTCGCAGATTGACCACCTGGACCCGTCCTTTGGTCAATGCACAGGTAACATACAGGCGTGACCTGTCGGCCGCTAAAGCCACTCCACTGGGTTTACCTGGGAGCGAATACGTCCTGGTCACCTTGCCGGCGGCGATATCGAAAACCGCCACTTGTTTGGCCGCAGCCTCAGCGATGTAAAGTTTCCCGGCCTGCTTGTCCGCCACCAAAGCCGAGGGTGAGAGGTAATCCACTCCTAAGACATAGGCATTCATTGTCAGATACGACATCACAACTATCACAGCGATACCTGGGGGCAACTTTGTTTTTTTCTTGCTCATTCTTAATCCTCTGTAATTACTACCATTTGACTCTACTATCATCCAGCGCAGTAACGTCTATGTCAAAGACATTATTAATCATGATTGCCGCTTGAGGGGGGCTTATACCACAGCGACCGCCAATATGCGCGGTCGGTCGCATAAACATCTATCGCGGCGT
>CAYTND010000315.1:0-3502 GCA_964438965.1 uncultured Pirellulales bacterium | reverse complement strand
AACTCTATACCTCTATCTTATTATATCGTCTCTATTAACTGATGAACTATAAATCTTCTGCAAAATCGAGATTAGGCATAACTCTATGATGAACTATTGGTTTTTTAGGCTTCTCGGACCGAAAACCAAAATTCACGAACCACGGCTTTAAGCTGGGTGGCACCCTCAAACCCTGGCCTCCAGTTCGTCGAAGGCTTGTTTGGGGGTGTTGACTTCAACGGCTTAAGAGACAACGAATTTGATTTCTGTTAATCGAGCTTTCGGACACTGATGCTGCAGCTCTTCAAGAAGCTCCGAACTGCACAATTGCAGCTCGTACTTATATGCAGGCGAATCCACACGGACTTTCAACTGACCGCCGGAAATATCAACAATTTCACAGTGCCGGTAAAATTCAGCAGGCAGCAGTTGACTCCACAGTTCAGCTACCGCACCGAACCTCGCCTGCCGCGGCGAAACCTGCTCGGCCATAAACTGCTGAACAGTATCGCCCAACCTGACCGTCCTGTCAGGTTTCCGTACTCTTCGTCCCTCGACAATCTTGCATAATTGTTCGACTTCGTTCATCATCTAACCCTGTGATGACCAATACGGTCTGTTACGTCTGTGATTTTTTGTCCATTTGTTCCGCGATAATCTTCATAGACTCAGCTATCGACTCATGTGCCCTCATGGCCCTCCACAGAACAATAATAAAAAAGATAAGGCTGCCAACGCATATAAAAAAGTAAGGAATAATGAATAAAAGCTGAAACATACACGGTCTCCTTTACAGCATTTCAAGCAAAATGCTCACATTACAACACGTGATACGGACTACCCTAAGTTAATCGGCATCAGAACGTACAGGAAATTTGTCCCGCTTTTTATCAGGCCCGGTCTGTCTGACTGGCCTAACTCAAGTGAGAACTCCGGCGTCTTGATAACTCGAAGAGCATCTATCAAAAACTGCGGATTAAAGCCGATTTCAATCGGCTCGCCTTTGTAGTCGATGAGCATATCAACCTGCGCATTGCCCGTCTCCGGTGCTCTGCCGGAAAACACCAGCTTGTCCTTTCCAATCGACAGCTTAATCCCCCTCGACTCCTCGCTCGTCAGCAGTGATGCACGACGAACAGCACTCAACGCCCCCTCGGTCGATAGTGTCAGCTTCTTGTCATGGTCGCTTGGGATTATGTCCTCGTACTTCGGAAAGTTGCCTTCCACAAGATTTGAGCTTATAACGACGTTCGCACAGCTTATCAGAATCTGGTTATCTACGAGTTTAATTGTAACGCTGTCTTTCTCATTGCTGCCGACTTTATCTAATAGTCCCATCGCCTTGGCCGGCACTATTATATTCGCCGGTGTTTTGTCTTTCGCCGGGGCCGAAGCCAAGTTGACTCTGCACCGTGCCAATCTTCTGCCGTCTGTGGCAACTAACATCAGCTTCTTGTCCTTAATCTCCCACAGCACACCGTTAATAGCGTAGCGGCTGCTTTCTCTCGCCGCCGCAAACAGGCACTGTTCGATACCAGCCTGAAGATTACCCAAAGTAATCTTTATCTCACCGGCACCTTCGAAACCCGGCACCACCGGATACTGCCCCGGCTCTTGGCCGTAAATCGTAAAGTGACTGTCGGCACCTTTTATTTCACATGTGCCCTTTGAAGCCTCTAATAGCAGGACCTCATCGACGCTTTCACGAACAATCGCCGCCAGCCGGTCCGCCGGTACGATAATCTCGCCTGTCTTTTCGACCTGCACCTCAGAGACCAGATAGTTGATGCCGACCTCTAAATCCGTCGCACATATCCGAACCTCTTTTTCCTCAGCAGTGATTTGCACACACCGTAGTATCGGCTTGGGCGTTCGGCTCGGCACTACCGATGTCAGCAGACCCAGGGCCTCGCTTAGGGCCGCTCTGTTGAAATTTACTTTCATAATAAACCTCTGTGTCAAAATATCAAATTTCCACGCTTAAAAGTATCAGCGTAGTTTACACCGAAATGCACACCTTCACAACCTTTTTTTCGCAAAAAAGCTGAACCCTCTCGAATACGCCTCTGCCTCACAATCGCTATACTAAGCAGAGCCCCCCACTGTAACAGAGCCGCGATTGTAACAGAGCCGCGACTGTAAAAGAAGCGGTAATTGCTTTTTCAGCGGTAATTACTCATCCGCATTCAAAGCCGGCGCATATCGAGCACACTTAATTTCTATGATTGGTTTTACGTACTGGTTGCAGCAGAAATCATACCGGCATCAGCCGGATTAGCGGTGCAAATAGAGAAGGATTTCTTGTTACCACAGTAGGGCTTTTTCACAAGAAAGAATTGGTTGATTTGTTTGCCTTTGCCTGGTTACAGGTTTTTCCAACGTACACTAACCTCAAGGTATTTAACGCCCCATTCCAGGGCCTCTTGATGAGTGGCGAAAAACACGTCGAGCCGGTTTCCTTTGATAGCGCCGCCTCTGTCGAGAACCTTCACAGCTCGGCTGTTGCTATAGCCGGGGATGAGCATTTCAGTGCCGAAGGAATACCGTCTGTCTGCCGCCACAAAGGTATCGCCCGGCCGTATCTTGTACCCGCAGGCCGTTATGCCGTCCGAATATTCACCGCAGCATTTCGGACACGGGCAATAGGCCGTTACACGCATTTCTATGCTTTCCCATTCCTCGGTCTGCTCAGTATTACTCTCGGTGTTACTCTCAGCATTATTCTCGGAATCATCTGATTGCTGGTTTGTAGCATTCTCTGGTCTGGCTTGAACCTTTTCCTGCCTTTGCGGTTCGGCCTCGGTCTTTATTTCGGGCTCATTCGAAACAGAGCTGTCTCTGCTCTCTACATCACTTATAGTGGCGTGGAGCAAAATTATCGGACTGTCGCTCTTTGTGCTCGCCACGTTAGAAATATTGCTTTTTCCTTGCTCATTCGGGTTTCCTGATTTTCTAACGGGGCGAGCTATATTGGCTATTAAACTCACGATACAAATGACGGCCGTCAGATTTATCAGGTTTAGAAAAACGACACTAAAATGTTTGACTTTTGCTTTTCTCAATGAACACCCTCCTCAAATTAGGGTCATCAGATTCGCAATAGTTCAGTTTAATCTTAGTGCTTCGATGAAGCCCCCCGTCTCTGAATTGTTGCTAATATTATACCCTAAAGGCTGTTGTAATTCAACCCAAACGGTCGCGAAAAGGCCTTTGCTGAGCCAATTGTGGGCGTATGGGAGAGAACACAGACCTTTTATAGGTCCATAGCGAAAAGTTTTTCCCGCCTACAGACCAGCTGTGGACAGACAAAATATCGCAGTTCCGCCCATAGCTGATTCAATTGAAAGGTCTTCTGTCTCCCCACCTTACCATTCACCATTTACCAACAAAAAAGGGGCCTATACCAAATCGGTATAGGCCCCGAATTAACGCGAATCCGTTGCCCTGTCGTTTGTCGCCGTCAGTCCGGCAACGTCGTTTAGTCAATCTTGGAAATCACGATAATGTCAAGCAACGCACCATC